>NZ_JAYKTS010000016.1:0-28995 GCF_037024155.1 Bacillus sp. 2205SS5-2 | reverse complement strand
TAAAATCATATACATCCCGTATAACAGCGTTTTTCCTTAACCTAGAAAGGAAGAAAAATCCTTCATCTGTCATGCGATCAAAACGCTCGTAATCTAGGTATCCACGGTCAAACACATACATGCATTCTCTGTCATCTACCATGATTTCGAGTTGACCACGATCATGTTCTTTTGCCGTTGTCATGATGGCTTTTTCAGGATAGGAAGTCCCTTTTTCCATAAACACAAGGCGTAGATGCAACTTTACACCAGCCTTTGTTTTACGGAATTTTGCCCATCTATGATTGGTTAAATTAAGTGGCAATGTGCTTGAGTCGATAATTTTTAATGGCATGACGAGTTTTGTATAGTGCGTTTTCACATGAATTTGGGAGACTAAATCAAGGAAAAGTCTTTGAAATAGATCTGGATTTAACCCGTTTAGTCGCCGTGATAGCTGAGAAATACTAATCGAATCGAGGTCGATACCTTTTTGAAGCTGATCATCGAACAGACAATCACTTAATGCATGGAGACTTTCGACTTCATGCAGCTGCGAAAAAAGCAGTAATTTAAGGAATGACTCGGTTGTCAATTTTTTCGTATAGAAATCTAATTTTAAGGTTTTCACGTTTTCTTCAAATAATGAAAGATTTATCGGAGAAAACCATTGTTCAAATGAAGTTTTTGGTGTAATCTTGTCCATGAGATTGGTCCTTTATTAGTGGATTTGAACGGGTTACCACCTGACTTATCTATTATAAAGGACTTTTTCTTTGCTTAAAATAAAATTATTGAATATTTTGAGTATTTTTAATAGTGAAATTAAATTAATGCAACACTAGTGCTAAAAATTCAATTTATTTATCCTTGCCGGCTAAAGCAAAAAAAGGAAACACTCCAACAGAGGTGGTTCCATCCATTTGGATTTTATTTACAATTAGACTTTAGCGACAATGACAGTTTTTATATTAAGACACAGCTTTCCCTTCTATTTTCCGAATCCAGATGCGTGACGGCTTCCAAAGGGCTGCCTTTAATAACCGGCTAATTTGGAGGGTTTTACGCTTACTTTTCGTTTCAAGTTGCGCGAGCACATGCAAACAATACACGATAAGTGCGATGAATACTTGATTATGAATCGCCCATTCACTTTGGCCGTAGAACTTTTTGATGTTCAAATGTTGTTTGATCCACTTGAAAAATAGCTCTATCGCCCACCGTGATTCGTACATATCAGAGATTTCTTCGGCACTTAAGTCGAAACGGTTTGTGATAAGGTGCAGCTCATTCCCTTTTGAATCGTTCACTTTTATTAGGCGAAAAACATTTTCAGCCCGATTTTGTGTCGTGCCAATTAAAACCATTTGATCTGAATGGACATCGGAATTGTCTGGGAGTCTGAAATCTTCAAGGACACGAATCACCGCGTTTTTACGTAATCGTGTGAGGAAGAAGTAGCCTTCATCTGTCATGCGATCAAAACGTTCGTAATCCAAGTAGCCACGATCAAAGACGTACATGCATTCTTTATCGTCTACCATGACTTCGAGCTGATTTCGATCATGTTCTTTCGCATTGGTGATAACCGCGTTTTCAGGGTAGGATACTCCTTTTTCCATAAACGCAAGGCGTAAATGTAGCTTAACACCCGCTTTGGTTTTTCGGAATTCAGCCCATTTGTGATTCGTTAAATTGAGAGGTAATGTACTTGAATCAATGATTTTTAAAGGCATGGCATGGTTGACATGGCTCGTTTTCTTCTGAATTTGAACAACTAAGTCTAGAAATAGCTGTTGAAAGATATCTGGATTGATCGTGTTAAGTCGTCGTGACAACTGTGAAACACTGATTGAATCTAGGTTTGTGCCCATTTGAAGATCGTCATCAAAAAGGCACTCGCTCAGCGCATGTAGACTTTCTGTTTCGTGTAGCTGCGAAAAGAGCAGTAATTTTAAAAATGAGTCCGTCGTAAGTTTCTTCGTATAATGATCTAATTTCATCGTTTTCACGTTTTCTTCAAATAATGGAATGTTTATGGGTGAAAACCATTGTCCAAATGAAGTTTTTGGTGTAATCTTGTCCATGAGATTGTCCTTTTTTAGTGGATTTGGACGGGTTACCACCTACCTTATCTATTATAAAGGACTTTTTCTTTGCCAAAAATAATAAAATTGAACATATTGAGTATTTTTAATAGTTAGATTAAATTAATGCAACACTAGTGAAATTACATATGAATTCACAGACCAATTCACAAGGGGAGAAATAATTATTGGAGAGTTGTGAAATCAGGAGTGATTTGCGTTGGGTTTTATTTACGAATAACGAAGGAAGAAGGAAAAAAATGTTAAAATATAGTTATGAAGCAGATAAACTCTTTATTCAGTTAAAAGGCAGGTTAACAGAAAAATTCGAAACTTTAATTGTTTGGCACTCGTCAAACACAGAAAGGGGGTAATTAAATGAAGAAAAATCTAAGTCTTGTTTCTTTTGCTCTGTTGTTGGATTGGTTATTGCTTTATTCGCTGAACGAGGAAGGTATAGAAAAATTGCCTTATTTGGTAATGGAACTATCATATTCTTTTCTCTTATTATTCCATTTGTTGTATCTACATTTTTTTGGAATACTCCTTAATGAATTTTGATGCTTTCTTCCGTTAAAGGGGGATTTAATTGAATAAGGAATATAAAGAAATAGGCTTAGAAGAGATTCTCCTCTAAGCCTTTTAATGTGAATTATACTTTGAATCATTAAACGGATATTATGTGATTTACCTTGTGATTTGATCTGCGTTTTTGCACTTTGTACCCACAAGTAACCCCGTCCTAAATTTAGAACGGGGTTATGCTTGCTTTGGTTTTAATATTAAAGGCTGTTTCGCAAAGTTTGTGGCTTTTCGAATCAGTTGATCATCTATGATATAGCTTTGTTTCGAGCATCATTTACGAAATGCAGAAGTGGCTGCCCAGGGACGGCAGGCATCTGGCAGAACACGTAGTGAATACCGATTCACGCAGTGGGCTGACATTCGACCTGAGTCCCTAGCCACTGCAGCTGGATCACGAAATGCGGAAGTGGCTGCCCTGCGGCGTCAGGCAAATGAAGAACTTGGAGGTGATGCCTGCATCGCTGGAGGGTTATTCATTTGACCCCGAGCCGCAAGCCACTGCAGCTAGATCCGTCTATTTTTGAGGGAAAACAACCGTGAAATGGAAGGTTTAATCAAAAATATGATGAAATAGCCACAATGTATACGAAAAGAGCCATATTAAAAAACTATATTGTTACTTTACATGATGATCGAATGCACAAACATAAGTGAAAATCATTCCGTAGTTGTCCGTTTTCACATAAGATTGAACGATTTATTCACGAAATCATGTGCTCAATTTCTACATTTCTGGACTAAAATCAAAATATGGTGCTAGTAATTCTATCGTCATAGGATTAAGAATTAGTTTGAAATCTGTTCTTTTTTCTAACACTTGCCCAATTGTCATTTTTCCAACACTTGCGGGATAATAAGTAAGACAAATTTCACCACACCAAGCCTTACTTACTCATTGTACTCAAGAAACTCGAGACGGTTTCCCCAAGGATCATCAACAAACATACGCATACGTCCTTGAATGGGTTCCCCTTCCTTCACATCTACATCTTGATTAAGTAGATGTTTCATAAAGTCGGCTAGATTGGTGACGACCAAACCAGGATGCGCCTTCTTGGCTGGCAAAAAAGAATCCTGGATACCAATATGTATTTCTTGCCTACCACACTGAAACCAACAGCCTCCCCTTGCCCGTAAATTTTCAGGTTTAGGAACTTCTTCCATCCCTAATAATTCACCATAAAATCGCCTAGCTTCATCCTCACACCCCTTTGGGGCAGCCAATTGAATATGATCAATCCCTCTAATCCAATTACTCATTTTCCTACCTCCAATCCACCATTCCACTATTATACATTATCACCTCATAGATTCCCCCAAAATGATAATCAATAAATGGCTTTTTCGCAAAGATTGTTGCTTTTCGGATAGAAGGGAGATTCTTTACTGGTACAATTTCGCGTACTTTTCCAACGAGAAATTTTTCAGTTCTAGATGAAAACTAGGAATTCACACGAAAAACCTTTCTGCCTTTTTTTCTTAGTGACAGGAACGAATAAGTTTACGAAAAGAGTCAAATAAATAGAAAAAAACTAGGAAGGTTTTTCTTCCTAGCCCTACTCTTCTACATCTAATAAGAAGTCTGGGTCCAGTTCTTCGAAGTCTTCATCTTCAACTTCATAATCCCAATCGTCATCTTTGCATTCATCTGGATTTACATGTACGCAAATTTTTGTTTCTCCGATAACTTCAACAAGAAATTCTCTTTCCACGTGAACAATAATTTTATTTCCATTCGGTGAGATGACCGCTTCCACACAATTTGGCTGTTGAAGAACAGTTGCGACCACTTCTTTGTCATCTAGGCAATCTGGATCGCGGTACTTAAGCTTAATAACATCAGTGTATTCAACCGTTTCGGTCACAACGGCTGTTTTCGAGTTGTCATTATAGGAATACCACACGTTAATATCATATGACCCGCAAACTTCTACTTTTTTACCTACTTTGCGTGCTTCATACTCGTGATTGATGATCCAGCAACCTAAAATGCTCGATGGATGGTGCGGTGGGCTAATCGTATGATGAGACTGTGTGAATTTTCGTCCCTTCGCTACGACCGCTTTTGTGATTATCTCTCTGAATTCTGCCATTCGAGCGAACCTCCTCATTCATTTTCAATTCATCTTATGCGACATCCTAGACGTTTGTGCGATGAAGTTTGGATAGTCGTCTAAAATGTTTCGAGATAGTTCATTCTATGCGCCTAAGGAGTGAATGTTCCCAATTACTTTCTTTGAAAAATTCAAAAGGAAAAATCAATGATTCCTTGTAACTAAGATATTAAAATGAAATTGCTTTTATGAATTATTATAAAAATACTCCACCGGATTTGACTTGATTTCTGCATGAATATAAAATATAATTATTCATATATTCAATTAATAAAGGAGAACTCTTATGGTTAAAGGCTTTAGTACTCATGAAAAAAAACTAATCAGACATCAATTAATCGAAAAAAGTACCGAGCTTTTCTCTATCTACGGACTGCAAAAAACGAGTATTTCCCAAATCACCAAAAAAGTTGGAATCTCACAAGGAACATTTTATTTGTTTTTTTCTTCTAAGGAAGAGCTTTTTTTCCATGTGATACAAGTTGAAGAAGACAAAATTAAGAACATCCTTCAAGACGATCTCGACTCCCCAGAATTTTCGGTCCAGGATTTAACAAACCTCCTATTAAAATCACTGACTCTAATAGAAAATAGCCCTGTGCTATTGACGGTATTTGAAGAACAAACGCTTCAACAGATCATGAGAAAAGTATCTCCTGAATTGCTGAGGGATCATTTTCAAAAAGACGAATCTCTGTTAGCGCCTTTAATCAACAGATGGCAAAAGGAGAATGTTCTGACAAACTATTCAATAGAAGTGATTACGGGAGCCTTACGAGCTTTTGTTTTACTGCTTCAACATAAAAAAGAAATTGGAGAGCAATATTTTCTACAAACGATGAATTTTTTAGCCAAAAGTATCGCAAATGAGCTACTAAGGAAAGGAGAGTAAGGATGATTTCCGTTGAGAACCTACGTTTTCGTTATCCGAAGCAGAACAAATATGTATTAGAAGAAATTAGCTTTTCGCAGCGAAAAGGCGAAATTTTAGGGTTTCTTGGTCCCTCTGGGGCAGGAAAAAGTACGTTACAAAAAATACTAATTGGGATTTTAAAACAATACATTGGTTCCGTTAAAATCCAAAACATAGAAATGAAACAGCAAGTACCGGCTTACAATAACACCATTGGGGTCGCATTTGAATTCCCTAATTTTTATCAAAAATTTTCTGGATTAGAAAACCTCGTTTTCTTTTCAAAATTATATACTGGACCAATGCGGGATCCTGTGGAATTACTCCAAAAAGTCAATCTTGAAAGAGATGCTGATACATTGTTTTCTCGTTATTCGAAAGGAATGAAAATGCGCCTAAATTTTTGTCGTGCGCTAATGAATTCACCGCAGCTGCTTTTTTTAGACGAACCAACATCGGGACTTGATCCTGTGAATGCTCAATTAATGAAAAAACTCATTCAAGAGGAACAACAAAAAGGAACCACGATCGTCATTACCACACATGATATGCATATAGCTGAGCAGCTTTGTGACCGCGTGGCGTTTATTGTAGACGGACGTGTTTCCGTGATTGATACTCCGTTACATCTAAAGTTGATGTATGGAGACAAAAAAGTCACCGTTCGATATGAAGGAAACGATTGCATTCAACAGCAAAGTTTTCACTTACAAACTCTAAAGGCAGATTCGTCATTCATGGACATTTTAACTAATAAAACGATTTTGACGATGCACACGAAAGAAGCGTCCTTGGAGGAAGTTTTCATTCACCTCACAGGAAAGTCTCTACTATGAAATTACGCTCATTGTTCTTGATGGATGTGAAGTTTCAGTTTCGTCACGGATTTTATTATGCTTATGGATTAGTCACGATTTTCTACCTAACATTTCTTTTTCTGCTTCCCCTACCTTCGGAAAAAATGTTTGCCATATTAATTATTTTTACCGACCCTTCCTTGCTAGGTTTTTTCTTTATTGGCGGCACACTCTTATTAGAAAAGGGACAGGGAATATTAAATAGCATATTTATCTCGACCGTCTCCGTGCATCATTATCTATGGTCTAAATTACTTTCCTTAACGCTCTTAGCCTATGTATCAAGTATTCTTATTTTTAGCATGATTTCTCCAACCACCTCCCATTTTTTTCTTTTTCAATCGGAGTGATCTTGCTCTCATTATTTTTTACTCTGTTAGGTATCCAGCTAGCCGTCTATTCCAAAAGCGTGAATGGATTTTTATTTTCTTCCCCTTTATACGTCCCAATATTCATTTTGCCCGTCCTTACTTATCTAGAGCTATGGGAAGCACCAATTCTTAGACTACTGCCCAGTGATGCTGCTCTTCAGTTGATGAACGGAAGCATTCACACGTTAGAAGGTTATATAACTTGCATTCTCCTCCTGCTCTTATGGATAGTCTTTGCCTATTCCTTAACGTATAAAAGCTTTTACAAACAAATTGTATTGAAGGTAGGTGGCATATGATGAAAGAAGTAATCGCTCTTAGTCTAAAAGATAGCAAAAACATCTTAAGAGACCCGATTTTGCTCATTGCTATTTTCGTCCCTATCATTACAGCCATAAGTGCCTCCACAGGGCTACCCTATCTCCAAGAATGGTTGTTTACTCAGTTTTCATGGGATTTATCGCCTTATTATCTTTATATTCTAGCTCTGCTACTACTCATGACGCCACTCATGATGGGAACCATTATGGGCTTTATGTTATTAGAAGAACGTGATGAAAACTTATTACTGTTTTACGCAGTTACACCTTTGCAAAAAAGAGGTTACCTGCTTTACCGAATTATGAGCCCCATGATCTTAACGCTTCTACTTACATTAATTGTATTGAAAATTCAATCATTCGTTTCATTTTCATGGCCATCAGCCTTGATGACCGCTGTTTTGTTAGCTCTCCAATCTGTTTTATTTACATTAGGAATGGCTACCCTTTCAGCTAGCAAAGTCGAAGGACTAGCTGTATCTAAAATGATGAATCTCTTATTATTCGCTTCGCTTCCATCGTTGCTTTTTGAAGGGAAATGGACACAGTTTTTCGCACTTTTCCCAACTTATTGGCCTCCAACTGTGTTTATCGAGGGGAATCCATGGGATTTTCTAATCAGTCTGATCATTCACATAATATGGATCGTGCTTTTTCTCAATGGGTTCAATAAAAAAAATGAATAGAAAAATCAGAATATTTCTGCTACGATATTCTTATTCATAGGATTCTTTCGGATACATTATTTTTTAGGCTAATGTAAAATGGAGTCCTCCTTCTTGCTGGTGATTCCCATCAAATACAAAAGAGAAAATTCCCCAAAACAGAGCTATATCAACGTTTACAGACTGATTCGAAAAGCAACAAGGATTGTGAATACACCCAAATCCTTAGAGGAGGTAAAATTACATGCATATCATTCTGTTTGAAAATGATCAACCTGTTGTTCCTTCATAACGAAGGAGACCATCAACTCCTTCGTTCCCAATAACGAAATCTACTATTGGACGGAGGAAAAAACATGAATCAAAAATTATGGGGCATTGCCTCTTTGTCATTAGCAGCCAGCATCTGGGGTGGGATGTATGTGGTTAGCAAATACGTTTTAGCTTATATTCCTCCATTTACCTTAATGTGGTTACGCTATGTAATTGCCTTTACTTGTTTGTTTTTCATTTTAAAGAGACAAAAACAACCTCCTTCGACTCTTAGCAGCAAGAAGGGATGGATATTGCTGATAGCAGTCGGCTTTATTGGTTATTTTATTTCCATTGCCTTTCAATTTATCGGGACAAAATTAGCGGATGCTCATACCGGAGCGATCATAACTTCGACGGCCCCAACATTTACACTCTTATTTGCCGCCTTCATACTGAAAGAAAAACTAACCATCCAAAAGCTCACAGCACTTGTCATTGCGACAATAGGAGTTATGATTGTGATTGGTTGGGAAAGCGAAATGAGTGAATTCTTTTGGGGCAGCCTGATCCTTGTCGGGGCAGCCATTACCTGGGCTTTACTCTCGGTGTTGGCGAGGATCGCAACAAAGACGATGTCAAGCTTATTCCTTACAACTAACGCGGTTTTAGTAGCCATTCCACTGACTACTCCGTTTATGATTTGGGAAATGACTTATAGTGATTCTTTGATATTGGATGTAAAACTACTGCTAGGTATACTTTATTTAGGCGTGGTGTCCACAGCCGTTGCATTCTTTCTTTGGAATAAGGGAATGGAGTCTATGGAAGCCAGTACTGGCTCTCTTTTCCTTTTCTTTCAGCCACTTGTTGGATCCTTATTTGGTTGGTTACTTCTAAAGGAAAGCCTTTCGTCCTCTTTTTTTATTGGTGGAAGTTTGATTGTCATCGCTGTCATCTTTACATTCCTCCCACTTTCATCTAAGAAAGGGTTTAAGAGTTTTAATAAATAGGCTACATTTTTTCGATTTTATTTAATCGGTACCACCGGCTGGCGAAGGATTTCAGGACGTTTAATCCATTGGTACAAATGTAAATCAAATGAACATCTTAAATAACATAACAGCAAAAAAACACACCACTTCATTTGGGCTTGCTGAAGGGTGTGTTTTTTCGGGCTATTTTCGCAAAGAATGTTCCTATTCGTAGCCGTATATCGTCCATTAATCAGATAGGTTTCTTTGCACCGTCACTTCAAAATGGAGAATTTGATTGATGTATGAATTCAATCAAATTTTCTGAATTTTCCTACTGTGTGGTATAAAACCGGCACGAAGATCAATGTAAGCAGAGTGGAGGTTGTCAATCCACCAATTACTGTAATCGCCAATCCTTTTGAAATTAATCCTGAAGCCGAATTCGTTAACGACAAAGGGATAAGGGCAAAAATCGTCGCTAGTGCAGTCATTAAGATCGGACGTAATCTCGTGACCGATGCCTCAATAATGGCTTCAGTTAAAACAATACCTTGTTTTCGATTGGTCTCCACGCGGTCTAACAATACCACAGCATTGGTCACTACGATTCCAATCAACATCAACATACCAATCATGGCACTCATCGATAACGTTTGTCCGGTAATCAGTAAACCTGCAAGCGATCCAATCGGAATAAAAATAAGGGAAGACAGAATAACTATCGGAGTGATAATCCCGCCAAAGGTAACACTTAATACTAAGAAAACTAATCCTACGGCCGCCCCCATCGCTAAGCCTAAATCAGCAAAACCTTCTGAAATCATTTCCATCCCGCCGGTTACTTCTAGTTGTACGTCTTCTGGCAAACTTAATGAGTTCAAATCTTCCTCCACCGCAGATGAGACGACCGATGTATCACTTCCCTTGATTGTAGCCGAAACAGTACTAGCATTCTCTCCTTCCTGGTGTTTGATTGATGAAGGCACTTGTACTTCTTGAATATCAACAATTTCTTCTAGTTTCTTCGTCCCCGCCATTGTTTGTACGGAAAAGGTTTCAAGTTCTTCTTTAGAAGTGAAGGTTTGGTCAAATGAAAGCTCTAGATCCCATTCTTCTCCCTTTAACGATAAGTTTCCACCATCAATCCCATGGAGACGCTCTTGAATGGGTTGCATTAGCTGAAGTGGATTCACCTTCAGCTCTTTTCCATAATCTGTTAGCTCTAACTGATACTTGATGTTCGTATCCTCTAAGTCGTTACGAATGTTTTTCAAATCTTCGTCTTGCTCCAGTAAATGACTTACTTGTTTTGAGGCTGCGTACAAACTCTTGGTATTATCACTATATAGGTTGACCTCGATTGAATTCCCTGCAGGAGGACCCTCCGGTTGAATTTCGGTTGCTTTTGCTGTAGCTCCCGAAAATTCAGCTTGTGATAAGGTTAATATTTGCTTCTCAACCTCTATCATGCTTTCATCAAGAGAGGCATAATCTTTTAATTTTATAAAAAATCGAGCAATATTCTCATTGGTAGATGCTACGACACCAGGTAATTGTCGTTGACTTGAGAATCCAATCGACACCTGATAATAATCGATGTTATCTTCATTAGTGAGTTCATTCTCGACTTTTTGAACCAATTCATTCGTTTCTTCCAATGAGGTATCTGGCGGTAACGTCACTTCTATTTCAAAGGAATCGCTCCCTTCGGATGGTAAAAAGGACATTCCTAGAGCAGGTATTAGTGAGAACGATCCGATTAACAATAAAAAAGAAAGGATAAATACCATCCATTTTCGTTTTAACGTCCCCCGTAACAAGCTTTCATATCTTCTCATCAATCTTGATTCTTTCGACTGATGATTCACTTTTTTGAAAAACTGCTTTCCGAGTACGGGTATTAGAATGATAGCAACAAGGAGAGAGATCGTAACCGAGAACACGACAGCAAGACTGAACGGACGGAAGAATTCCCCTAATATTCCACTTACCAATCCTAAAGGTAAAAACACAATTAGGGTGGCAAGAGTAGACGATGCAATAGCACCCATCACTTCACTTGTAGCTTTGTACACTAATTCTTTCTGATTCATTTCCGGATACAGTTGCTTCCAGCGATAGATGTTTTCAATCACGACAATACTATCATCCACAATTCGTCCTACGGCAATCGCCATTCCTCCTAGTGTCATGATGTTCAAGGTATACCCGAATTGTTCAAGAAGGGCAATAGAACCTAGAATGGAAATTGGCAAGGAAATAATTGCGATTAACGTCGCTCGAATATTTCGCAAAAATAGAAGAATGACGAAGACAGTGAATAATGCACCAAATCCCCCCTCTTTCAATAGAGCAGAAATCGATTTTTCAACCTCTTCCCCTTGATCTACTACGATATAAAGATCATATTCTTTTTCATTCACAACTTTCTCTAAATACGATTTCACTTCATTTGCTACGTCCGCCGTATTGGCTTCCTGCTCTTTGATTACTTCAAGTAAAATACTATCTTCCCCGTTGAAACGTGAGATCTCTGTTCGAGAAGATGCATAGTTCACCTCAGCAACCTCTGAAAGCAGGACACTCTTTTGACTTGGCTGATTTTGATTAGTAGTAATTTGCAAACCCGTGGTACTTTCCGTTTCATTTTGCGAAATTGGAAGCTCTCCTGATCGCTCAGTTTCAATCGATGGAATAGGCGCTTGCTGTGACAACGGGATCGAAATATTTTCAATGGCTTCCAAATCCCCAAGCGTTCCTCTCATTTCAACTGGTATGGACGTACCCTCATCATTCAAGCTCCCAAACGGCAACTTATACTCAGCTTGTTGAAGAGCCTCTCGAATCGCCGACAACGTTATTCCATGTGCTGTTGCTTTTTCTTCATCGACTACTATCGCTATTTTATCCTCCACTTTGCCAGTCAGTTTTACACTTGATACGCCTTCTAAGTTCTCAATTGAAGGAACGATATTCGTCTGAACATTCTCTTGTAAACTTGTTAAATCATCCGACGCTAGTGCCGCTTGAAAGATTGGCATAGAATCAGATGAAATCGCTTGAATTGTTGACTGGACTTCGTTTGGCAAGGACTGATCACTGATTACCTGTTGAATATCAGCCTGTGCTTCATCAATATCCTGACCAAAAGGATACGTAATTGTTATAAGAGAAAGATTATCTCTTGAGATGCTTGTAATGGATTCATAGTCAGGCAAACTTAATAATGCCTCTTCCACTGGCTTCGTAACCTTTTCTTCCACTTCTTCTGTTGATGCGTTTGGAAAGACCGTTTGCACCGTCATTACAGGAAATGTCACATCCGGAAACGTTTCTACTTTTATTTTATTACTCGCTAATAAACCGCTGCTGACAACCAAAATCGTTAAGATTATGACAGCTATAGTATTTTTTAAACTAAATCTTGTCATCCAATTCATGGCTTTATTACCCCTTTCATATCTGTTCATATAGCATAGTGGTTGAATATGAACTGAATATGAACGAATAACAAAAGGGGAGAAATTTTTGCTTAAGGAGGATATCAATTATTAGAAGAATACTAAAGGATGTAGTGTGTCAAACAAATAGTTAGTAGCTGTAACAATGTTAGGTCACAATAATTTAATTTTGGGCTTTTTTAGTAATGTTTGTTTCATTTCGCACCAGAATTTGCTTTGTTTCTAGGCATCTTTTCGTCTGTTTTTGAACGGAATCAGTATCAAAATGGAGACAAGTCTATTTATGGTAATCCTCATCCAGTTGAATCAAATAAAGGGATAGCACTTGGTTGTTATACTACTCCTCTTTCAAATTGGTCGATTACTATTGAGCTTGAACGGTTAACTCATAACGGAAATGTAGAAAGCGTTGGACCTGATTATTAATTCTACAAAAAAGATTGTCCGGGTGAAAGACTAACTCCCTCTGGCGAACCATAAAGCTTTTATATGCAAGAAAAAAGCGAGGTGGGATCCCAAAGATTCTCAATGAAAAATATGCAAGAAGAAAACGGATATTATACCGACTAAAAGGCAAACGACAATGTATAATCAAAAAAATCTGCAAAGAGGTTTACAGTGAATAAAAAGGCGTGAAAGCAGAAGGCATTTGTTCACGTCTTTTTAATTAACTGCAATTAATAACTTCTCTTGTTAGAGAAGTCGCGAAATGATTTATTTTAGTTTATGTTCATCGAGCAAAAACATTTAAATATTCATCATAATCCCCATTACTGAACACATTGAATATGATTCTTTCAAAATGATTTGGATGTTCAGATAGCCATTTATTCACTGTATTAACAGCTATATGTGCAGCTTCTGTTTTAGGGAAACCAAACACTCCTGTTGAAATTGCACAGAAAGCCACGGTTTTAATATCCTCGATTTCATTTGCTAATTCTAAACAAGAAATATAACAAGATGCTAATTCATCCCTTTGTTGGCTTGTTAATGTCATTTTTTTTGGAACATTGGGTCCGACTGAATGCAATACATAACGGGATGGTAAACTATAAGCCCTTGTGATTTTTGCATTTCCGGTATCCTCTAAACCTTCCTGTTCGGACATAATAATTTCACAATCATTTCTTAGTTGTGGACCAGCAGCGGAATGAATGGCATTATCTATACAAGCGTGTAATGGCTGATAGCACCCTAACATTTGTTTATTAGCGGCGTTTACAATAGCATCAGCGTTTAACCTTGTTATATCCCCTTGCCACAAAATAAACTTATCTGATTGGGAAAAAGGGCTATCAGGTAATGTTGTTGCAACGGATTCCAGTCCTTCCACTTCAACGATGCCTTTTTCTTTTAACTCAATTTGCAACAGAGTATCTATCTTTTCAAGAAATTGAAGGTTTAGCGGTTTGGGTGTTCTAATATTTAATAAAGCTCTTATTAAATTGCGTTTAGAATTATAATCACTAGGGATTTCTACATTGCTTGGAGCATCAGGTTCTCGCAATAAATCATCAATTAAATCATCAACAAGGTTTTCAGAAATTGGGTGTATAATTTTATGCGGAATATAATTTCCATTTAAATTTATCAATGAAGAATAGTCTTTCAAAGGTAATAGAGGCATTCAAATACACTTCCTTACTTCATTATTGTTAATACCACATCTCGAATATTTTCAGTAAAAGCAATAGTTTTTTCTCTGTTTTCCTTGGAACCCTCTGGATATTCCCTGTTAAAGCGAATTAATGTGGCATTTTCATTTTGGTAAGTCATTTGTTCAAATGGATAACGAATAATTCCAGGTGTATTAAACCCAACACCCAACTCAAGATAAATAACATTCTTTCCTTTGGATTCCTGTAAAAACTGGTGGTAAAATTTATTTAATTCATACCATTTTTCATCCTGTACAAAGTATTGATTAATCCTTAAATAAGGATCCATATTACCGCCACAAACAGGGCATTTAGGAACGAGTTCAGATGGGATTTTACAATCTACCGTTTTATCAACCATATCCTTAACCAGTAATTCATTGTTGTACACCTTGTTATGACAACCTCTTGTACACTGCAAATACCCGTAATTGCCTTGGAACTCATATACTTTGTCAGAAGGAAAACCATACTTCTCAAACTGACTATCTACATTAGTTGTTATAACAAAATATTTTTTCTGCTTTACCAAATGAAAAACATCTCTATAAAGCTTAGTCGCATCTGGCTCGTACCTGTTTACTAAGATATGTTTAGCCCAGTATGCCCATCTTTCCTCCTGTGTTGAGAACGGATAAAAACCTGATGAATACATATCTGTTAATCCATACTTTTCAATAAAAGGAGCAAAATTATCTGAGAATCTTTTTCCTCCATTTTCAATCCCAGCAGCAGTCGATAATCCTGCACCACCACCCAACAAAATATATTCTGCATTTTCCATTGCATTTTTCGTTTGTTGTATTCGTGTCTCAAAAGCATTCATATGCTACACCTCTCTAATTAAGAAACCGACCTTCTTCAAAACAAGGTCGGTTTTTATTGTCCTTCTCTCAACTTAATTCTTATTAAAACTTTCCGTTTGTGTTCTTTCGTTGCTCTTCTGGAAGAATTGTCTCCATTACATCCCAGTGTTCAGCAATCTTGCCATTTTCTACTCTGAATAGGTCATAGAATGAAGTGTGTACTCCTGCAAAAGTACCTCCACTTACTGATAACACGAAATTACCTTGACCAAGAACCATATGAATCTGATTGTAAACCATTTGGATACCTTGTTTTGCCATCGCTTCCAAAGCAGCACCTAGTCCTGAAAGACCATCAGCAATAGCTGGATTGTGTTGAATGTAATTGTCACCGTCAAAGTATGAAGTCAACTTTTCTGCGTTTTGTCCCATTAACACATCTTGTACAAATTGCTTAACCAATACTTTGTTTTCTTCTGTTTTTTCCTCACCAGAAATTTCTGTTGTGCCATCGAACATGGTGTGTCCACTTGGAGTTTTTTCGACTTTTTCCTGTAAGTTATCCCAATGTTCAACGATTTGTCCATTTTCAAAACGGAAGATATCAAATCCAGCTTTTGGTCCGAAGAAATGATAATCTGTATGGATAGCTACATAATCACCATCTACAAGAACTCTCTTAATATCTACATTAGTACCAGCTGTTTTAAGATCATCTAACGCACCAATCATTACTTCTCTTCCACCTGGGAAGCCTAAGTTGTGTTGAATATATTTTGAAGGATTAATGTATTCCTGAATAGCCGTTGGATTTCCGTTTTCAAGGCTTTGTAACACTTCAATTGCTTTCTCTTTATTAGTTGTCATATTATTAACACTCCTCTGATATTTATAATGTAACCAAATTGATTACCTGTAATAATAATAATTACATCTTTGTATTTTGTCAATACTAATAAAACCCTTTTTATCTTTTATGTATTAAAGGGAAAATAGACTTGTAATAAAATGAATTACAGGTATATTATTATGTTGTGTGTTAATTAAAGGTGGGTGAATAAAAAATGTCGATAAGCAGTAGGTTTGCGGTAGGGGTTCACATTTTAGCACTTATTGAAATAAATAATGGTGGTGTCAGCACTTCAGAATTTTTGGCTAGGAGTGTAAACACTAATCCTGTGGTGATCAGAAAAATTATGGGTATGCTTAAAAACGCTGGGTTGGTAAAAGTTAGGCCAGGTATTGCTGGGACAGAATTGGCAAAGGATTTATCAGAAATAACATTACTTGATGTATATAAAGCTGCTAATGTTGTTCAGGAAAAGGAGCTATTCAGCTTACACGAAAACCCAAATCCGGATTGTCCCGTAGGAAGAAATATTCAAAGTACAATTGGTCCACTCTTTACTATAGCCCAAACAGCTATGGAAAAGGCCCTTGGGCGCGTAACTATAGAAGATGTGGTAAGGGATATTTTAGAGAAAGAGAAGTTGAATAATGTTTAATAATTAGAAAATGGCAGCCAATAAGTGAATGCCGTTTTTTCATGTTAATTCATAAAATCTACACTATCCTAACGAACGTAGAACAACAACAATTGAACGCTATTCTAGATTTTAAAAAAATCACTCAAAGTTTGAGTGATTTTTTTTTACTATAAATTATCCTTTAATTTTAAGTGCAAATTTGAATGTAAATTCAGCTGTTATTTAAATTTTCTCTCCCTCAACCGAACGAGTTAATTGTAAAGAGATACCCTTACTTATTCTATCTTCTCCACTTTACTTTGCGATTTCTTATATATCCTAGATTCATAATAACGCGGGCAGATATAATTCTCGTTATTAATAATGCTACTCTGTCCTATACCTCTGACCAAAAACAAATTTGTAGCTTATTATTATCTAAGTCATATAAATCAAAGAAGCTATTTACCCCGTCAAACTGTAATTCACTTACCTTTACACCTTGTTGTTTTAGATTTTCATAGGTTTGGTTCAATTCCGATGAAAAGAAAATAGGGTAACATTGATGAGCAGACGGATTAGTTTCTCCCTCTTCAATGGTTAAAGGAACACTACCATTTCCCACAGCTAAAATACGATAACCTTTATCTTGAAAAGTCTCTTTAAACCCTAATATTTGCTGATACCAATTACTTGCGTCTTCCACATTACGAACCTTTAAACATAAGGTGTCAATTCTATCAATCATTTGAAATAACCTCCCTTTTATACCAATAGTCCTATACTCATCGAATGAATATTTTTTGTAAATTCTGATAATTTAAGTTTATCACAAATTGGTTCTTAAGAGTACACACATCCTTCAAAGATTCTTGTACTGATTTTTTGTTTAGGTCAATAAAAGTAATTTGAGTTGGATATGATCTTAGTGCAATCAGATGAAAAATGTTAGTACCAAAGCTTAATTTTAGATAGTTAGCAATCAATTGAATTCAAGATTAAGTAAAAACACACTCAAACGGGTGTGTTTTTACGATTGTTGTCATTTATTTTCCTTCAAAGGTACAATTGGAATCAATGTACCTAACAAGGCGATACCAGCGCACACGATGAAAATTGGCGTAAGTCCCCCAATAGCCACACTGCTTATCAGACTAAAAATAAAGATGTCAAATACAGAATCCAAGATTGATAGTAGAGATATGGTTGTAGCCCTTACGTTTGTTGGAATCATTCTATTTGATAGTTTAGAATAAACAGGGTATCTAATAGCACTCACTAGTTTTAGATTCACTAACATCACTAAGACTATTAATAGAAACGAATGGAACAGGGCAACAGTAATCAAACTCATAACTGCTATCATACCTGTAATAAACAGCAGACGAACCTCATTCACCTTTTTCGTCATCCATCCTATGGATTGAGAGACCATAAAACCGATTAATGACGCAAACGCATAGACAATCCCAATCATATAAACAGGGAGACCTGCATCCACTAATATTTTTTGATCGAATCTTTCAAATATAGCTGTTGCCGGAATGAAGACTAAGGTGATATTAATAAACATCCATAATACTTGCGGATTTTCTTTAATAGCAAAAAATCCTTCTTTTAGTTGTGATGGAATTCCATTCGTGTACACACCTTGCTGAGGTGGATTTTTAATATAGAATAATAGAAAGAATTCGACCGACATAAATAGGAGACTAAGGAAAATGAGATGTTGAAATTGATCATTTGTAAGGTCTTTCGCAAGGATAGCACCAATAATCACCACGATAATCGATACTAAAAACTTTGCTGACCCAATTTTCCCCATTGCCTTGTCCATCAGCTCTTCTTCCTGTGAAAGAAGCAACGACTCATAAATGATAGCCTCATCCGCCCCACTAAAAAATGTCGCTGCCACCCCTGCCAGAAAACTGCTGAGAAAGAATAGCCACGGTTCATAGGCGAACAATAATACAGCATGACTAACAATTCCTAGTAAAGATCCCAATAAGAACGATTTCTTTGCACCAAATCGATCGGCAAAAATCCCAGTAGGTATTTCCCCACATAATACACCTAGACTAAAAAATGTCACCACCAAGAGAATTAGTGGTTCATTTAAATTCCGTGCAAAATAGAACAAGGTTAACACGGGCTGGATAAAACGAATACTCCCAAAAATTTGGGACCAAAATAAAAAACGAATATTATGAGCTGCTAAAGTGTTTTTCTTCAATGTGTTCCTCCTGCTAATACTAAAATCCGATTCAGTAAAAAACTAGCAGGAAATGAAGCATGTTAGATTTACCTTGGATAACTTGCTCTCACTCCTGCTTTTAAATGGGAGTTACTAGCTATTGTTTTTGACATAATAAAATCTCCTCCTAAAAATTCATTCTTATCTATTGTACGATATTTCTAAATCATTCGAAAATAATTATTGGCTAAATATGTGGTTTTTTCCAAAGCTCTTTTCGTGTACACTGTAGCTAATTCACCTGATTTTTGACTAAACCCTCCATTTCACTGTTGATTTTTTTTCAAAAACAGACGAAATGATTCCCGTAACAATACTATATTATGGATAATAAACTGACCCGAAAAGCCACAATCTTCGTGAAAACTGCTTTTCCTAAAAAATTGACCAAACTCACTTCTTCACAATATTTTTTTCAGTAGATATCTCTAACAAGTGTCGTATCTATCTAGAATCCTCTAGACGTTCTTTCGTACATCATTGAGGGGAAGGCGCACTCGAAATGTCGTTCCTTTTCCTAGCACACTTTCCACCTCGGTTGAACCTTGATGGAGTTGGATGATTTTTTGTGCAATTGATAACCCTAAACCACTTCCTTCTCCTTTTCTTGACCGAGATGGATCTACTTTATAAAACCGTTCAAAAATTCGGAACTGATCCTCTTCTGAAATTCCCACCCCGGTATCTGAAATGGTGATGATGACTTCATCATGGTCAGTTGAACTAGTTACGTTAATTTGAGCTTGTTGAGGCGAGTACCGACTCGCATTGTTGATCAGGTTGATCCAAACCTGCTTCAATTGCGCTTTATCCCCTTCAAGCGAAATAGGTGTAACTTCTACAGTCATCTCTTGATTTTTTTTCGACCATTGCGGTTCTAGCGATGCCACCACCTGCCTTAACTGTTCGTCTAGAGAATAAGTCTCTACCTCCAATATTGCTTGATTGGAATCCAATGTCGCTAATTTTAATAAATTTTTACTTAATACAGAGAGACGTTTACTTTCACTTTCAATAATCGATAAATATTCCAGCGCTTCTGCTTCATCATTAATGACTCCGTCTTGGAGGGCTTTAGAAAATCCATGAATTGACGTGAGGGGTGTCTGAATTTCATGCGAGACATTTGCGACGAATTGTTGTCTCATTTCATCTAACTCACTTAACCCCTTCACCATGTGATTAAAACTCTGCGTTAAATTACCTACTTCATCTTTTCGCTTATTGTCGATATGCACGTTGAAATTTCCCTGAGCTAATAATTTTGTCGATTTCGTCATTTCTTTGATGGGGCTAATAATCCATCTGGTCATGTACACGAAGATGGCGCTCCCTATCACAAGTACAGTTCCAAACAAAGTCAGCACCAATTTCTCAAAATCTTCAAAAAAGAATTTAAAATTTGGCCGAATGAATAATGCATAGGACTCACCTTCTTTTTCGAAGGGGAGCCCTATAATTTTTTTGGGGGGCAAATCTTGACGTCGATAAACTCCTCCCAACAAAACGGTCTGGAGTTGATTTTCGGTAATCTTCCAAGCTTCTCTATCTTGACCGTGTACGGGAGTGGCTTGACCTTCTTTGAACAATAGCAATTCAAAACTGTGGGATGACATCGCCTCTACATAGGGTGCGACTGTCTCTGCAGAAGTGTCTTTGTAATATTGAATAAATCCCTTACCAACAACCTCCAAACGACTTTCTAAACGGTCCGAAACCGTATACATATGAATACGGCCCGAAAGAAGATACGTGAAAACCAGACTTACCAAAATGGCCCCTAAAAAGGTGAGCACAATCTGTACATATAAACTTTTCATACTCTTTCTCCCTCAAATCTGTATCCCAGTCCTCTGATTGTCTTGATGGAAATAGTTGCATCATAACTTGAAAGCTTATCACGAATTCTTTTAATATGGACATCTACGGTGCGATCGTCGCCCTCATAGTCCATACCCCAAATTTTCTCAATGAGCTGATTTCGTGTGAAAATTTGATCCGGGTAGCTTGCAAGAGTATAGATGATTTCAAACTCCTTTAGGGGAATGATGAGCCTTTTCTCCTTAATTTTCAATTCTTTCGTCGCATCATTCAATTTCACATTTCCTACTTCAATTTGATGAGATGCTTCGATTTGATAGCGACGCAATAGAGCTTTGACCCGCATTACAATTTCTATGGGGTCGAATGGCTTCACCACGTAGTCATCAGTCCCATAGCGAAATCCTTGAATTTTATCATGTGACTCCCCTTTTGCTGTAACCATTAAGATAGGCATCTCATAATATCGACGAATTTCTTCACACACTTCATATCCATTCACTTTTGGCATCATAATATCGATCATGGCAAGGTCTATTCGTTCTTTTTCCAAGATGAAAAGCGCTTCTTCTCCATCACTTGCGGTTACTACATCAAATCCTTCATTTCTGATATATAAAGATAGTAATTTCACTATACTAGGATCATCATCTGCAATCAGAATCTTCACCAAGATTCTATACCTCCTCGCTTCTTATACAAGCAAACTGTTTAATGTATATTAACTTTTTTCGTTAACATTGTGGTTAGCTACTATAAAAATGGCTGAGAATTCGCATTTCAACCGGAATACGTATAGAAAATTATCTCCTAAGAACCCCAAAGTCTCTCAGTGCCAACATGCATGGTCCCATGCGAAAGTATAACCTTTTTCTACAAAACAACAGGCCCCTTTCTCTGGTTTCTGTCCAATATTGATCTATCAATTGACATATTACAAACTTTTTCACTTTAAGCAAAGCGCTTGGTTAGGATGGCTCCAAGCATGATGAATGAAATCAGTACAGCCATGTAGGCAATGATAGCTCCTGTTTCGATTGATTTCACTCCTAAGAAATATAAGATTAGCAACAGAGCTGAACTCCCAACTAAGACTATATATAGTGTGATTAAGAAATAATTTTTTAAAACTAGAAGACTTCTCTCATCCACAACTGGAATTTGACCATTTTTACGCTTGTGCCACCAAGCCATCACTAAAAAGATGGCTTCACCTCCTAGTGTTCCCCCTACTACTGCCCATGCCAATTCATGAGAAAACTTCCCTGTTTCTCTTGCAATTAAAAAAGCAGCAAGGAATCCTCCACCTAAAACACATAGGGTCATAAAAAAATGGATTAACAGTTGGTATCTTCTCTTCATCACTTATTCCCCTTTTCTTCTTCTAGATAAAATAATTGTTCCAAGGATACATCAAAATAAGCTAGTAATTTTAAAGCCAGCTCTAAGCTGGGGTTGTATTTATTTTTCTCGATCGCATTGATAGTCTGACGAGTTATTTGTA
Source organism: Bacillus sp. 2205SS5-2 (assembly GCF_037024155.1). Lineage (NCBI taxonomy): Bacteria > Bacillati > Bacillota > Bacilli > Caryophanales > Bacillaceae > Bacillus > Bacillus spongicola. The sequence continues at coordinate 6,902 of NZ_JAYKTS010000016.1, read as the reverse complement.
AATCCTGAGCCATTTTTACTTGAGAAATGTTTTTTTGTTGACGTATTTCTTTGATATGATTGATGACTCTTACCACAACCTTCACCTCATTATGTAAAGATATCTTTACATATAGTCTATTCCATCTCAACATTAATGTAAAGATATCTTTACATAGTTCAATTTTCACACAAATCTCTTTCTCTCTTTGTTGATAGGATTGTGTTCAATTCCCTTTCGGTGGTTATGCTAACTGGAGGCTCTTTTTGCATGGCTCATTTCGTATACATTGTTGCTTTTGCATCTGATTTTTGATTAAATAGCTCATTTCACTGATGATTCCCATCAATAATAGACGAAATGATGCCCGAAACAAAGCTATATCATCGTTTATCGACTGGTTCGAAAAGCCACAAACTTTGCGAAAACAGCTTAACTGGATTAGCTGAGCCAATTTAATTGATAATCTGATAGCAATAAATTTACTTAATACGCCGTTCATTTTAATCTAGCTTGTAAATTAACACTAAAAAACACCCTTTTCAGGATGTCTATTGATTCTATATATTTGCATTAATGTGATGGACCACACTACAGCTTTTAAGAGGTTCTATACGCAAGCTTTGTGGCTACTCTCATCAAAATGCATGGGATTTCTCTTTTTTTTCGTACCTTGTATAGACAATGATACAAAAGAATACCGAAATCAAACTTACAGTGAAGGAATGAGTTTCAAAAGATTATTCATCTATCCTTCTAATTACTCCACTTGATTACTTTTGCTTCTTTTGTACCTGAGTGGACCCACACCTTTACTTCGTTTCCTACACTTAACGTTTTATCTTCCTTTATTTGAGTTTGAGAAGTAATCAAAATTTTTGTATTATCTTCTTCTGAGTTCGTTGATTGTCCTTTTGACAGCAAAATATAGCCAACATCTACTTCAATAATCTCCCCGGTAAAATCTGGACGGGATGTTGTCATTGTATACACACTAATAACCGCAATCAATGCGACTAATATAATCGTAATTTTTTTATGCATTTTCTTGCTCCTTTTTTAATCTACTTCTATTATTACTTGTTTTGTACAAGTTGACAAGCAAATACAAAGATTGACGAATAACACAACTTTTCTTATACTGAGACAATCGAAGAAAAGGGGATGACCATGGATTTTACTATTCAATACTTATCCTTTTATGTAGTTCAAGTAGAAGGCTCTGGAGAAGATGCACATAAGAAGTTCAAGCACTTTCAAACACTCGATTCTAGCGGATATGATCAAAGTCCTTTAAAAACCTTTTTAGACGGTGAACTCGCCCGGATTGTAAAACGAAAAGTAGATCGTCATGCTAAATCAGAAAATGCCCCAACTAAAATCGGTCGCTTTATTGTCGAACCCGGCCATGAATTAACGTCTAATCCTAATTATAATCAATTTCATAAAGCCCGTTTTGCAGAAACGGTAGAAGCTTACAGGGATGTTGCTGACTCTTTTGTCCAAACATATATTGACACCAGTGCCGCTCGGGGTGGAGTATTTTTAGCAATATCAGCGAAGCTTACAAAGTTTTTTGACGACCCGTTTCTTTTCATGTTGAAATGCGATTTTGAACCGAAAGTCGCCACAATCACCGATGAAGCTACGATGATTCATAACGTCGAAATGGCGATTACTACGAAAAACATGAAAAGCATTGTCTATCCATACATGCCAGAAGATGGCATGGTGGATGCTGCAGAACTTAAGATTCATCAGGCTTCACACGCAAGATATTTTGAAGACTTCCTGAAATTTGTCGAATATGAACGGTCGATGCCAGAAATCGTGAAGACCCAAGTAATAGAGATGGTTAGTGATCATATCGAAGAAGCCTTTGAAGAAGAAAGTCAGGAAAAAGCAGAATTTACTCAAGCCATCGAACATTGGGCGGTGAGTCCAAAAAGAGAAATCCAGGAGCGACTGTCAACCGAACAAGTTGTTGAAGCCACCCACCATATTGTGGAACAATCACCAGAAGTCGAATTGAAATTGAAACTTGACCATATTTCAGTGAAATCCTTATTAGCAGACTTCGGGGACTCTGTTCATTTAGCCAAAATCAACGATCGATACGTCCTAGTCATTGAAGGAGATCAAATAACATTTGAAAAAGGCTTCTCACCAATTGAATTTCATAAGCCTGATGACCTTCACACCGTGATTAATAAGATTGCTGAAAAATAACACTTAGAGTTTATTGTTGCTAGGATTCTTGTTTTTCTGATGAGGAATAGTATTTAAAGTGTAAGTCATTTACTTTTCCTCGAGCGGATAAAATTAATGGTTCTGGTTGAAATTCATTGTTATAAATTCCTGCTACCAAGATTTTTTACACATCCATAGCACAAATAAATAAGCAAGAGCCTGCTGAATGTTCAGTTTCTTGCTTATTTAAACCACCTAAACTGTATTTCTTGGGTTCATTTTTAAAGTGATTTATCTACCATGGTACTGATAAGATACTATCTCCCCTTTTTCTCTCTCTTTCCGAATGAATAATGGACGTTTTCCTATTTCACGTAGATTAATAATTTGAAAATCCTACTCAGGAGCATTCCCTCGATAATAGTATTGAATGATAATGTATATAAAATGAGCCTATTTCAAAAAACTATTCTTTTTTCAATATTTTTCACTGGATAGATCTGATACTTTCATAACCTTTTAGAGATCCATTATGAAAACATCGTGTAGCTTACAGGTAGAAATTTTTGCTTCTTCGCTATTTAGTATTTAGTTCAAACAACTATGTAGGTTTCGGAACTCAATCAATTATTCTTGTAACAGGTGGTGAATGCTGAGCGAGCAATTGAACTCATTCCCTTGTCCGGTTTGGTTTTTCGCTTGTTTTAATCAATATGTAGAATCCTGACATTAAGCTAAAATGGTAGCATCAATTGAACCCTAGAAAATTGTCTTGTCAACACTAAATAGCGAAGAGCCAATTTTTTCTCTTCATTCCTCAAATTAACTTTTTCTCAAATTATTGGATTCCCCCTTAATTACACTCAAAAACTATTGATAATGAGACAGATATTAGAATGGCTCAACAAAAGAACGCACCAGTTTCAATAACCAGTGCGCTCTCTACATATGATTTATATTGCTATCCTAAGCAACAAACTACCTCTTATGAACAGCCTCCAGGAGAAGAGTGCTCTACTTTAGAGCCCGTTTCCCCTCTTAAAAGATCTCCTCCTGTTGACTTGATAATATTATCTGTGACAGAATTTGAGATGGTAGAAGCAACCATTTGTAATAGGTCATTCACATCTCCCTGTGATTGTTTAAATTCTTGAACAATCGGAAGTGTGTCTAAATCTTCTTGAAGCTTGTCGATTTTTTCTTCGACCATTTTCAACGCTTCTACTTTTCCGTATTGTTGGAAATTAACAGCTTGTTTTTGTAAACTTTTAATACTTGCGATTTTTTCACTTATTTTTTGATTTTCATTGATTTGTGCTTCTGCACGTTTGAAGAAATCCACTTCTTCTGTTTCGGTTATCATTCCTGCTAGTTCACGTGCACGTGCAATAATATCTTCTTTTGAGTATTTCGTCATGTTATTTCACCTCAACCGCTTCAAATTCTTCTACCATATCACCATTCAACGACCATGTTTTAGTATCCGTAATCTTTACTTTTACACGCTTACCAATACTTATCTTAGGTCCTTTGAAGTTCACAAGCTTGCTTTTACGCGTATAGCCGGCAAGAACATCTGGATTGTTTTTGCTTTCACCTTCAACGAGCACCTCTACAACTTCACCAGCAAATTTCTTCATGGCTGCTGCAGATGACTCGTTTACAAGGGCGTTTAAACGTTGTAATCGTTCCTTTTTCACTTCCATCGGTACATTATCCTCCATTTTCGCAGCAGGTGTACCTTCACGAGGAGAATAGATATACGTATAGGCTGCTTCAAAGCCAACCTCTTGATATAAAGATAATGTTTCTTCAAACTGTTCATCTGTTTCATTTGGATAGCCAACGATAATATCTGTCGTAAGCGCAACATCAGGAATAGCCACTCTGATTTTACGAACCAACTCGATGAATTGTTCTCTTGTATATTTACGTGCCATTATCTTCAACACAGCGGTAGATCCCGACTGAACTGGAAGATGAATATGCTCAACAAGATTTCCTTTTTTCGCTAGGACTTCAATTAAATGATCATCAAAATCACGAGGGTGACTCGTTGTAAAGCGAACACGCGGGATGTCAATCTTACGCATTTCATTCATTAAATCTCCTAAGCCATAGTTCATATCCTCTAAATCTTTACCGTACGCATTCACATTTTGACCAAGAAGGGTAATCTCTTGATATCCCTGTGCAGCTAGATGGCGAACTTCTTGGATGATTTCTTCTGGACGACGGCTCCGTTCTTTTCCTCGCGTGTATGGAACGATGCAATACGTACAGAATTTATCACAGCCGTACATAATATTCACCCAGGCCTTGATATTCCCACGGCGCACTTTCGGAAGATTTTCAATTACATCGCCTTCTTTTGACCAAACCTCTACGACCATTTCTTTGCTCATATAAGCTTCTTTAAGGATTTCAGGTAAACGGTGAATATTATGCGTACCAAAAATCATATCAATATGCTGATGTTTTTGGAGAATCTTATTTACAACGGATTCTTCTTGGGACATGCAGCCACAGACACCAATCAATAACTCTGGTTTTTCGCGCTTTAAGGCTTTTAAATGCCCAATTTCACCGAATACTTTATTTTCAGCATTTTCCCGAATCGCACATGTATTTAACAAAATAACATCTGCATCTTCCGTACCATGAGTGGCTTCATAGCCAAGTGCCATAAAGATTCCGGCCATTACTTCCGTATCATGTTCATTCATTTGACAACCATACGTGCGGATATAAAATTTCTTACCCGCTCCAAAATCGCGGAATTCATCCGAAATCGTAAAATCATCATGATATGTTACTTTTTCTTTTCCACGCTTTTTAGCATCCTTTAATGAAGGTGGAACATACACAGATTCAAAATATTTACTATAATCCTTGACGGATTTTTTGTCCGCTGGATTAGAATTCTTTACTTTTTGACTTTCTAAACGCTGTTCTTCGTTCATGAAAATCCCCTTTCTATCAAAGCAAAACGACAAACGTTCACTCGTATTTAACTCAATTTCAGCATGCCTCACTCAACATACACATTAGTATAGTATAAAGGTTTTTAGGGAATTTCACAATATGTGTGATTGTTTGTTCATTAGATCGACATGTGTGACGCGGTTTCGTCACATTGAGAATTGTTTATACAGTAGAGAAATGATAGTGGCAATCAGGATTATTGTTGTCACAACGATCCTGATTGCCAATGATATGCTGGCGTCCCCTGTTGATTACAATTGATGTTTTCTTTATCTGATTTATCAAAATTGGAGTTTGCTAAGCTCTTAATTTAGTATTTTAGAAAAACAAATTTATGATGGCAGGGATGTTTTAGTGTGAATAATTCTGTGTATATAACCAAAGTATCGTGACAACACATTGAAGAGGAATGAGTTCTCACGAGTACTGAATCTTCACTGGATTTTAATATTTATATCATAGGAGACTAACAAAATGAAAACATCTCGTGATCCATTTCTAGATAATTCCCGATTTTTACTCGTTCTAATCGTTGTGTTTGGCCATTTAATCAGTCCATTCAAAGAGAATCATGAGTTTATTTATAGCTTAAATAACTTTTTAAGCTCCTTTCGTATGCCTGCCTTGATTATGATCACAGGATTTTTCTCAAAGAAGTTCTATAAGGCTGGATATATTGAAAAAATAACCATCCGTTTACTCATCCCGTTCTTGATTTTTCAATTCTTTTACAAGTATAACGCTTCTCTTTCAATTAATTGGTTTTCTCCAAGCTTTGGTTTGTGGTTTTTGCTAAGTGTTTACAGTTGGAATTTATTATTGTTCGTCTTCACTCGTCTTAAACAGCCAATTATCTTTTCTATTATTATCGGAGTGGGGATTGGTTTGGTAGATAGCGCAGGTCATTATATCAGTGTCTCAAGAACATTCTTTTTCTTCCCGTTTTTCTTAATGGGCTATTATGCTGATCAAGCTCATGTAGAGTGGATAAAAACTTCTAAAGCAAAAATGGTCTCTATATTCTCAATCACTTTTTCTATTTTTTTACTAAGTCCTGAATTATTCATAGAATTTTTAATAATAGCTACAAACGCATATCTAACAGGCTTTCTTTTAGATCATACATGCATGAAATAAATGAAAAAAGAATCCGTTTCTGATAGGGTATAAGTACGACCAAATAACCAACAGAAAGGATTCTTTTCATGGCTACTTTACCCCAAATATCACTGGATTTCAACCCTAGGATTAAATTATCAGATCAAGGAGGTTCTCTTTCCTCTGACACAGGTGAACTTCTTATTAGAGAATTTGATGAAAAAATAGGTTTCTCCAAAACAGTCGCTCATCATCAAAACTAAAGGATAACAGAAGATACTATGTTCATTCGAATGAACAGTTGCTTCGTCAAAAGATGTATCAATTGATCGCAGGGTATTTTCAAGATGACGCTGCGGATCACTTGACGACCGATCCTGTTTTTACACAAATCATTGGTACAGATGCTTTGGCTTCTCAACCTAGCTTGTCTCGTTTTTTCAGGCGTTTTGATGCCAAATCCACCGAACAATTAAATCAAGCGAACCAAGAGCTTCTTGACAAAGTTCATCGATTCCGAGAGTCCAAATCACTCCTAATTGATTTGGATTCTACTCATTCCGATACCTATGGAAATCAAGAGTCTTCAGCTTACAATGCTCACTATGGGACGATTGGTTTCCATCCATTAGTCGCTTTTGATGGGGGTA
>NZ_JAYKTS010000015.1 GCF_037024155.1 Bacillus sp. 2205SS5-2 | reverse complement strand
CACGTGCTCATGGCAACAATAGGCGATACTCATGAATGTACTAGATCGGTTTCGTAAACGGGGTTTTATCCACCAAAAAAGAGGCGACCTCAGACCTGCATTAACAGGATGAACAGTTTAATGCATCATTAAACCGCTAGACCCAATTTTCATTCATTGCGGTGTCTGACAGGACATGGGGTTTCGTATACTTTGTTGCTCTTGACACAAAGAAAAAACAGGCAGTTGTTTTTTTCGATTGATTACTTCCTTTTTATCTAGAAATGAAGAATTTTTCATTAGGAAAGGCTATTTTCGCAAAGTTTGTTGCTTTTCGAACCAGTCTGTAAACGGTGATATAGCTTTGTTTCGGGCATCATTTCGTCTATTTTTGATGGAAATCCACAGTGAAATGGGCGATTTAATCAAAAATCAGATGAAATAACCACAATGTATACGAAAAGAGCCTTAGGAAAAGAGCACGAAGTCATACAAGTCAAGGGATTCCTTCATATTCGAAAAGCCACAATCTTTGCGAAAACAGCCTTTTTATAAGATAATAAAGTGTGAATTTTGGGTGTTAGATAAATGTCTAGCTCCATGCGCTCTCGGCTAGAGGTCATAAGCCAAGCCCTGTCATGAGACAAGAGCGCGCCAGAAGAGTCCTCATCTTATGCTTATTGCCGATGAGTGGACGCCTTGCGTTTTTCTAAAGTCGAAGGAGAAGGATTCAGATGAATATTCCAAATTTATTGTTACAAAGAGCTCATCTTACCCCTGATCGTATTGGATTATTTGGCATTGAAAAAAATTATACTTTTCAGGAATTATTCGCGCAATCATTAATAGTTGCAGGAAGACTAAGACGGCTTGGGGTGAAATCTGGCGATCACGTAGGAGTATTGTCAAGCAATGACGAAAAAATGGTAATCCTCCTACATAGTTTGCAACAGTTGGGGTGCGTGAGTGTTTTACTCAATACTCGGTTAACGGCAGAAGAGTTGTCATTTCAACTACGGGATGCAAATGTTGAAGTGATCTGTACGGAGGCAGCCTTTGCTAACCGCTGTTCCTTTATCAATAAAGATAGCATTTATACAATTACCGATCTTTTCTCAAACGAGGGAGAAGAATTTGAGCCTGAAAAAGAGTTAATCTTAGAGGACATTTGTTCAATCATGTTTACTTCTGGAACAACGGGTAAACCGAAGGGGGTTCTCCAATCTTATCAAAATCATTGGTGGAGTGCGATGGGATCTGTGTTAAACCTCGGACTAGACGAGAACGATTGCTGGCTTTGCGCTGTGCCACTTTTTCACATTAGTGGGTTTTCGATACTCATGAGAAGTGTCATCTATGGGATACCGATGAAAATTTACCGGGAATTTAATGCTAAAGAGATAAATCTGGATATAGAAGCAGGGAACGGTACGATTATTTCGGTTGTTGCCACGATGACCTTACGATTGCTGGAGGACTTAGGAAATCGAAAATATCATCCACGGTTTCGTTGTTTTCTATTAGGAGGAGGACCTGCCTCACTTTTACTGCTTCAAAAATGCATGAAAGCTGATATTCCTGTTTTTCAAACTTATGGAATGACCGAGACCTGTTCTCAAGTGGTTACCTTGCCACCTGAATATAGTTTAACGAAACTTGGTTCAGCAGGGAAAGCACTATTTCCATGTCAGTTAACCATTCTTGATCCAAATGAACAAGGAGAAGGAGAAATCGCTGTAAAGGGACCTAATATTAGTTCAGGCTATTATCGCCGCTTAGAAGCAACACAAGATGCCTTTCGAGAGGGGTGGCTGTTGACTGGGGATATTGGCTATCTCGATGAAGAAGGTTTTTTATTCGTGGTTGATCGTCGATCAGATTTAATAATTTCAGGTGGTGAGAATATTTATCCTGCTGAAGTGGAAAGTGTTCTTCAAGCTCACGAAGCAGTGATAGAAGCAGGCGTGACGAAAATACCTAACGACAAATGGGGACAAGTACCTTACGCATATATTACGGTAAGACAAGTAGTAGGGGAAGAGGAGCTATTACGATGGTGTGAAGAACGGCTAGCAAAATATAAAGTTCCGCATGGTATTAGTATTGTAAAAGAATTGCCACGTAATGCAGCAAATAAATTAGTAAGAAATGAGCTGAGAGCCCTATGGGAGAGAAGATGATGAAACTCAACTGCATACGGCTACATGTTATTGAAATGAATCTAAAAACTCCCTTTGAAACGGCTCTTGAGGTAGTTTCAAATCGTAAGGGAATCATTGTTGAAGTGATTGATGAGGACGGATTAGTCGGTTACGGGGAGTGCGTGGCTTTTTCTACTCCTTGGTATACTGAAGAAACCATTTCAACCTGCTACCACATGATAACTAAAAGTTTAATTCCTTTACTTCAACAATATTCATGGAGTCATCCGGGAGAAGTAAGATCTATTTTTGCTTCTGTGCGAAGAAATCGGATGGCTAAAGCAGCGCTTGAAACAGCCATTTGGGATTTGTTTGCTAAACAACAAAATCAACCATTATGGAAGATTATTGGAGGCGAAAATAAGCCTATTCCTGCTGGAGTGGTTATAGGCACTTCTTCGGTAGACATGGCAATTACTCAAATTGAAGAGTATATTCACGAAGGATATACAAGAATAAAGGTGAAAATCGCTCCTGGTAGGGATTACAATGTGTTAAAAAAAATCAGAGAAAAATTTCCAAAACTGGATATTATGGCAGATGCGAATTCTTCTTACACGTTAGCAGATATAAAGTCACTACAAAAATTAGATGAACTGGAGTTACTGATGATTGAGCAACCCCTGGATGTAGAAGATTTGGTTGATCATGCAAAATTGCAACAATATTTACAAACACCGATCTGTTTAGATGAAAGCATAGGAACCATCAAAGATGTTCAAGATGCTCATAATCTAGACAGCTGTTCGGTCATAAATCTGAAAATTGGTCGAGTAGGTGGATTATCAGAAGCTATTGCCATTCATGATTTCTGCCTTCAACATCAACTAGGTGTATGGTGCGGAGGGATGTTGGAATTTGGTGTGTCTCGTGCTCATAATCTGGCCTTGTCATCACTTCCAGGATTTATCATCCCCGGAGATATTTCTTCTTCATCACGGTATTGGGAAGAAGATATTGTTCTCCCGGAGGTTGTAGTAAAGAATGGCTATGTAAATTTAATGAACCAACCGGGCATAGGAATCAAATTAAATCAGAAACGAATGGGAGAAGTTACAACGCATAAAGAAGAGATTTATTTTTCATCTTAAGTCGAGCTGGATTTAATAACATAGAGGGTTGTTTTGTGAAGGGTGTTTTCGTACTAATCGATAAACTACGATATAGCTTTGTTTTGGGGCAGCTTCTCGTCTTTTTTTTCTGAAAGTAACATCTAATTGGAGGATTCCATCTAGAATTAGATGAAAAAGTAACAATATATATGAATAGAGCCTTGTTGAAAAGTGTGAAAGGTTAAATTTTTAGACATGGTTTTGGTGTCTAGCACCAGTCCCCGTCTTATGAGTGTCATCTGCAGGCATGCACTTTTTATATTTATAATGTTTAGTATCAGACGGCTAATCGCATATATTTTTGAATGTATTCAATACTGAGGATGAAGGATTTCATCGATAGTTAAGTTGAAATGCTATAACTTATACTAAAGGAGAGCGGAGACATATTTTTCAGGTGCATAGCCATATCCGAATGCCTCCAGCGACAAGAAAGAATAATAAAGAAATGAGCAATAATGGCAAATCATTGAGCATGTTCTCAAACAGCCAATTCGCTTCAGATTTTAGCGTTATCATGATCAAAAAAGCCATTACTAAGGAAATAGGACCTGTAATCAATGCATCTCGACGATAAACATAATATGCCTCAAGCTCATCACTTGCTTTTGAATAGTCAGCTAGATGCAAGGAGGATAAAAATAAAGTTGACGAGATAGCGAATCCGATAAACATATATTCATTTGGACTAGTAAACAAAGCTCCTAAGTTTAATGTCTGCCCTTATTCGAAATCAACAAAGGTTCCATGCGATACGGGTAATACACTAATTAGTAGTCCGGGAATTAAAATCCCAGATATTCCAGAGATATAGGTAAGTATCAACTTATAATCATCGGCAATATGAGAAAAAACCATGAAGGCACTACGCAGGGCTAACAAAATTAAAATGAGTGATCCTGGTATTAACAAGACCGTCCCTAAAGTATACCCAGCACCAAGGAGAAAACTGTAAATGGCAACAACAATCGAAACAATAAATGTATTGGTGACTCCCCATGTAGGAGAAAGATAGCGATTAGCGATGTTGGTTGCATTTGTTTTTTCTCGATTGATGTAGATCATCGACCAAAAACCTGCTCCAAAGTCCATAGTAGCCATAACAGCATAAATGAACACAAACCCCAGAGTACCGTGATAGCGATCAATGCATCAGACATATCGACACCTCCTTATCAAGTATGTAGCTCCACATTCCCTCTAGTGTCATTGGCCAAATCGTCCGCAACAGTATGACGTTTAAAATAATAAGGCTGTTTTCGCAAAGTTTGTTGCTTTTCGCACCGGTCTATAAACGTTAAGATAGCTTTGTTTCGGGCATCATTTCGTCTATTTTTAATGGTAATCAACAGTGAAATGAGTGATTTAATCAAAAATCAGATGAAATAGCCACAATGTATACGAAAAGAGCCAATAATAAAGAAGCACCAACACAACCGCTAAGCCCAAGATAATATAAACCAGTACAAACAAAATAAATAATATGCCTAAGTTTCCAGTAGTTGTAATCGAATCTTCAGTACTGAGCATGCGATAAATTGTCCAAGGTTGTCTACCTGTACAAGCGAATATCCAGCCAAATTCAATGCCAAGCAAGGAAAGTGGACCACTTGTGAAGAATAACCACATAAGCCACTTTGGGAAGGAATCTTTCTTAAAAAACTTATTCCATACAAAGGCAAGTAGAGAAAGTAAAATCAGAAAAGAACCTATTTTGTGAAAATGGTAGACTTTTGTGCCGAATGGCTCTTTTAGCATTTTATATGCAGCAACAGAAGCAATCACAAAGGCTCCAGTCATATACTCAGACAAAGCTACGTGTCCAGCTGTAACGAAAAAGCTAAGGTTGAAAAAAGCAGCCCAAGGGTCAACATCCACAATGGTTCCGTTCTCCATCCTAAAGTCAGCAGGAGTTCCTTCGAATGCATGAAGATTCGTAATTAATACCGCAGAGGCCATCGCTCCAAACGCAACTAGACTAACACTTAATATTCTCATCCAAGGACGAATCCGGTCAGCAGCGTAGACATAAATGGACATAAATAAGCCCTCTACGAAAACGCATAGATTTCAATTTGAAAAGGAAGGGCGATTACCCGACCAATTACTTCCATGAAACCAGGTCAAAGTAGTGAGAGCTGTACACCTGCTATTGTGCCGGTTGGTATACCCACCCCAAGTAATACGGCAAAGGTTTTTGTCCACCTTTTTCCCATCAGCGCGTAATCTCGATCATTTGTTTTTTGAAACAATAACTCAGCAATAAGCACAATCAGTGGTATGTCTACTCCTAACGTAGCAAAGATAATATAATATGAAATCCCATCGTCGTTCTGAACAAGGATCTTGCCAGTACTAAATCTTCCATATCCGTTCCCCTTTTCCAAGTCTTTCATCCTCGGATAGTGTTTACAGAATGATATCTAATATGCATTTTTTTCATTCACATCCAAAAAATGCCTCCTATAAAAATAGGAGACATTTTGCAAATGTTATTTTTTTGAAGGCGATTGATTGGCCTCCGGAACAGGGTCGATTCCGCCGGGGTGAAAAGGATGGCAGCGGCTAATACGTTTCACCGTTAGCCAACCACCCTTTAAGGGACCAAACCGATTGATGGCTTCTAGACCATAATGTGAACAAGTTGGATAATAACGACATGTAGGCGGCTTTAAGGGGGAGATGACTTTTTGATATATTTTGATGAATAAAATCATGATTTTTTTCATTTGGAGGCTCCTTCAAGGGTTTCTTTTACTATATCATGAATACACTTTTAACAGAAAAACAATGTTTAATAATTAAAATGTATTAATTCGATGAATTTACTCGGGATTTAAGTTACAATAGCTATATGAGGTAAACAAAATAAAAGGAGTGAGGAATATGCCTTCAGTTGAAAGTTTTGAACTTGACCACAATGCGGTGAAAGCACCCTTTGTACGTCACTGCGGAGTACATCACATTGGATCAGATGGAGTTGTAAATAAATTTGATATTCGGTTTTGCCAGCCAAATAAACAAGCAATGAAGCCAGATGCAATCCATACTTTGGAACATTTGCTAGCCTTTAATATCCGAAAATATGCTGATGAATTTGATCATTTTGATATTATCGATATTTCGCCTATGGGATGTCAAACTGGATTTTACCTAGTCGTGAGCGGGAGTCCTACGGTTGAGGAAGTCATTGACTTACTTGAAAATACATTGAAAGAAGCGGTTGAAATTACAGAAATTCCCGCTGCAAATGAAAAGCAATGTGGTCAAGCCAAGCTTCATGATTTGGACGGAGCCAAAAGATTAATGAATTTCTGGCTCTCTCAAAGTAAAGCAAAATTAACGCAAGTGTTTGCCTAATGAAATTTTTTTCACAGCAGTGAATAAGCCGTTAAAAGGACAGGAGTCGGACTTCTTTAGGTAAGGCTGTTTTCGCAAAGTTTGTTGCTTTTCGAACCTGTCAGTATACGGTGATAGAGCCTTGTTTCTAGGCTCTTTTCGTCTGTTTTTGATGTGAATTACCAGAAAAATGGAGGATTCCATCTCAAATTTGACTAAATAGAAACAATATATACGGACAAAACCCTGTTAACATAAGCCTGTTAGTTCTTTTTTTAACCAATAAGTTTACCTATTTTGATATATTTGGATAGAAGACCAAATCTAATAATTCCGATTTTGTCTGTTGTTAAATAGGAGTTAAAGTTGCATTTAAGTCACAAAAAAGAACTTGGAATATCATCCAAGTTCTTTTTTGTGTTTGCACTTGCCATCAATAAGAAGGATATCACCAAGATGCTTCTGTTTTCCTTCAATTGAAAGGATGTAATACAAGTGTCGTAACCTCCAAAATAGAATACTGTGATTCTACCGATTTATCGTTATGTGAAATCAAGATTTGAAATGTTTTGTTTCGCGGGATTTTTTCGTTTACTTTTGATAGAAATCAAAAGTGAAATAGAGGGTTCAATCAAAAATTAGATGAAATACCCATAATGTATTCACAAAATGCCTTTAATAAAATTGGATTCTTTCGTTCAACGTTTCGTCATACTGATGATCATTTTTTTAAGTCTAATCCATGTTTACCTCATTATTTCTGGCTTAATTCCTCGCTATAGCTTATCAAGTGATTCTTTGGTGGCATTAGGTTGAGTGCTACGAGACCAGTTTATTTCGTCTGTTTGTCTGCGTTATTTGAGTCATGCTCTGCATTCTTGTCATAGGAATTTTCTTGGACAGGATCAATCGTATGTTTATAGGAATAGGCCTTGCTAGTGGTCAAGGCACTGATCCCAATCACTAAGAGAATGATGACAATAGAAATGATAATGACTAATGTATAAACCATAATATCCTCCTTAAATTAATTAAATAGAGAGAGAAATTTGCGAATACGAGAAATTAAACTCTTGTTTACTTTTTTCAATAAGTTTATCATATTTTTGTTTAAAATTCTGATAAGCGGGTAAAAGTTATAGTGAGGAGCTGATAAAGGTATGTCTGAAAAATTAATGAATAGTGTGAATAAGCAAGTAGCTAACTGGACGGTGCTTTATACAAAATTACATAACTTCCATTGGTATGTGAAAGGACATCAATTCTTTGCTCTCCATGAGAAATTCGAAGAGTTTTACAATGAGGCAGATACGCATATTGATGAACTAGCAGAGCGGTTACTTGCACTTGAAGGAAAGCCAGTTGCGACTATGAAAGAAAGTTTAGAGTGGGCATCAATTAAAGAGGCAAAAGGAAATGAAAGCTCTGATCAGATGGTCGAAATTTTAGTTGAAGATTTTAGAACATTAATTGATGAGTTAAAAGAAGGTATGAAGGTAGCGGATGAAGTCGGCGATGAGACCACTGGTGATATGTTGCTTTCGATTCACCAAGGGTTAGAGAAACATGTATGGATGTTAAATTCATTTTTAGGTAAATAGGAAGGGAGGAAAAGGTCAAACATAACCGGTTTGGCCTTTTTCTTGAAGTTTTTTTCGTAAGCGACTGTGAACTCGGAGATAGGATGATTCCTGGTCATCCATTAGTAATTATGTGTAAGTAATCTTTTCGAAAACTAAAGACTCATCAAAATGATTACTTCAATAGCAACCATGTATACAAAAGGCTGTATTCTTATTCTTCTGTAAATCAGGATAAAGAAGATTTTGAGCATTTTTCCTATCATTAAATAGCCAATTATTGATGAAAATAGGTGTAGTCCCTATTCTTTGTTTCAATTGTCACAAACTATTCGAGATGTAGATTTGAAATAAAGCCACGATGTTTATAAAAAAATGCGATGTTTTGAAGAAAGTCGCGATGCTTGTAAAAAAGATACGACGTTTTACCCTTTGGATATATATCCAAAGGGGTTTTTATAATTTGGGATAGAAAATCTGAATGACAATATAGTTATTCAAGAAAAGGGGCATTTAGTGGAACAACTCTTTATTACAAAGTAGACCATTACTGAGCAATAAATATGATGATTTTAGGTGAATTTGTGAAACAATGTACTTAAGCTAACGAAGTAGGTTTGTTCAATAAAAAATCACAAAAGGAAGGGCATTTACTATAAAATAAGATTTGACGTATTAATGTCTAATAAAAAAGTAATGCAAAAAATTGAGATGATTCACATTAGTATTATTGCACGCCAAAAATAAAAACATATGGAGGTTAGTAATGTTTATAATATTTGGGGTTATTGCAATAGTAGCAACTTTTATAAATCTTTAATATGTATAAAGCAGGAAAGGATTATAAGCTTGCTATGGCGATAGGACTATCATTTACAGCATTAACACTTTGTTCAGCATATAGTCTTGTATCTCGGTGGGTAATAGTGGAAGATTGGTCAGCTATAGGGGATGTAGTACCTGGTATGGAAAGGGCATTAGGGTTTTTGACAATTGTTTCTATCTTAATAAATATAGCACCTATATTTTTAGAACTAAAAGGTAAGAAATGATTACTTGTTGTCACATCATTTATATAATCTGCAATTAATGTGTAAGTCTTTATGTATAACTAACGGGTGCGTTTCTTTAAAAAGGAATGCTTTTTGTATGAGAAAAGGCATATTTAGGCATCGCCAAATTAGTAAGTTTGCTCCAAACATATCGGGTTTATATCATTATTGGGGTTGAAATTACTTTTTTTATGATAGGCGGTGGCGACGTGACGTGAGCGCTGCCACCGAGTTTTTCGTATCCAATTAAAAGGAAGTAAAAGTTATTATTATATTAAAGCTGGTTGCTCTTCTATTATAGGTAGAGAAAGCTTTAATCCGATATATGCTACAATATGAAATAAGGTAAACTTTGGAGGCACACCACTGCAATAAGACTTATAACGAAATTAAGTTTTTGATCTATCCCGTCAAGGACATTTATGAAACAGTGCTTTAATAAAGGAGTTGTGTAAAATGGATGAAAAAAAAGATACAGAAATAAAACGTTCTTCAAAAGCAGAAAACATTCTACCTCAGATCAATAGTAAAACAAAGCTAGGCGACTTACGAAAAATCGCAAAGGACATTAAAAAAGATCACGAACTAGCTATGGAACTTTGGTCAACCGAAGAGTTTTTGCTCAGACTATTAGCAATCTTAATTATGGACAAAAAACTTCTTTCACAAGATGTGCTAAATAAGCTTGATAAGGATATGCAGACCCACACTTTTGATGAGCGGAATAACTTAATGGATTGGTTAATGGCTAATCAGCTCACCAAAGACAAGAAGAAAATTGCATTGATGGAGTCATGGGAAAATAGCCCTTCTGCTCTACAAAGGCGAGCTTTCTGGTATTATCAAGGGCGATTGAGATGGACTGGACAAACACCGCCTGATAACACCGCAGACTTGCTATCTGCATTAGAAGCTAATATTACGCAGGAAGAACCGGAAGTTCAATGGGCTATGAATTTCACCGCAGGCTGGATAGGCGTTTATGATGAAAAGAATCATGCTCGTTGTATTAAACTTGGTGAGAAAACTGGTCTTTACAAAGATGAAATAGTAGCAAAAGGGTGTACTCCGAGCTATTTGCCGAAGTTCATTACGATTGAAGTTAACAAACGACATAATCATTAGTTACCTCTGAAAAATTTATTAGGGTTTAATGCAAAAATAAAGGAATTCCAAGCCTCAATATGAAAATTGTAATAGGCTTGGACCGAAAAATAAAGAAAACATCGCATTTTGGCAGCTAGTTAGTGAAATATGCAAGGAAGATGTGAAGGATTAACCCACTATCTCTTTTTGATCTGTAGGGAGCATATCTTTAAGAAGAACAACTTTCCAGCTGCGCAGTACCACCATACTGTTCAGCAGAAAATAAAGAAAGTCGATTTCCACAAAAATGGTGATTGACCTTCTTCAATTAAACCAGCTAATAGTTTGTCAACATTTTTCAATAAAAACTTAAAATAACTCATGTTATACTAAAAATGAGCAGGCCAAATAACCTTCCACTTTCTTATGCTTGGAAGGTTTTGTCTTTTTTAGATGTAAATCTTAATTAGGCTATACCTTGGAAAGTAGTTTTGTTTTTTAATATGGCATAGATCCAGTATAAGAGTTTATTTACGCAAGCAATGACGGCTACTTAATAAAGTTTGCCTTCTTCACGCTACTTATCGTAAAACGCTCTAAATCTCTTGTTTCTAGGGATGATTTCATCTGTTGTTTTTTGTTTACGACAGTCAAGAATACCAGAGCGAACAGCCATATATAAGGCGAGCCTTAATCTACTTGAACCACGTTTTGTAATTCGAACAAGAGTAGCTTTGAACTTACCTGATTCAAACACTTCTGGATCAATCCCAGCGAATGCTACAAGTTTTTTAGGGTGATTAAACCGGTCTATCTCACCAATTTCAGAAATAATCGTTGCCGCGATTTTTTCTCCGATACCAGGGATAGATTGGATAATCTTATATTCTTCAACTTCTTTTGCGAGAGTGTCTATCTCTGACTCCAACCTGGATAGATGCTCTTTGTATTGAAGAAGCATATCAATATACATACTAAGACTCATTAAATGACTTTGATAGAGTGTCTTCTTGAATGGCTTCCGAGCTGCAGCTTGTTTTAGATCTCGAGCTTTTTCTTCTGCCCATCTCTTAGAGCGGTGTTTGTCAAGATAGTTGTCGCATTTCCCTAGTTTTTTAGTGTCAGTGTAAAGTGCTTCTACCGTGCTTCGCTTGCTGGCCTTCTCGAAATAGAACAGAGCCTTTCTCTGTTCTATTTTGAGAAGGTGAAGGTGATTCCAGCACTCTATTAATCGGTTGTGCTTTATTCGGTTTCTTTTCCTTCTTTCATTGGATTCAAAGCCACAGGCTCGTGTGGGTTCCAGTTCCTTGTCGATCTTGTCCAACGTTCAGGATGTTTTTGTTTCGCTTGCTCATATACTTCTTTTCGCTGTTGAAGAATCTCTACATAAGCTCCTGTATGACACTGCTCAGGCGTCACAAAATTGATGCCACTATGCAAATGCACCGAATTATACCAATGAACAAATTTAATTCCCCATTCTCGAGCTTTATCAAGCGTTCCAAACCCTTTAAACCGGTAATCTTGACGATACTTTAATGATCGAAACATCGCCTCGGAATAGGGATGATCGTTGCTCACTCTTGGTCTAGGATAGGAGCTTTGAACCCCCATTTTTTCTAGTAGTACTTGGAATGTTGCTGCTTTCATGGGATTTCCATCATCGGAATGGAGGACCAATGGCTTTCCTTGGATTCTCTCATTTATTACCGTCTTCTTCATTAATTCTTCTGCATATTTGGCTTCTTCTGTTTCCCCAATCTCCCAGCCAACGATCTTTCTACTAAATAAATCGATTATCATATAGAGACGGTAGAACATCCCTTTTACCGGGCCCTTTAACCAGGTAATATCCCATGTCCAAACCTAATTTGGGGCGGATGCTAAGTGACTTTCCGGTAATCTACGTACAAGTCTTTTACTTCTTCCCCGATGGTTCTGCATACGTTTTTCACGAAGGATTCGATAAAAGCTAGATTCAGAGGCAATATAAATCCTTTGATCAGCTAATTTCGGCACAATTTGACTGGGTGCTAAATCAGCGAATTCCTCTTTTTCACAATCTCTACGATTTCTTCTTTTCCTCTTTTGTCAGCTTATTTTTAGGATCTGGGCGTAAGGCAAGGGGACGCTGATCTTCTTTAATGCCACCTGCTGAAACTCAGCGTTCATAGGTGCGTACACTAATATTTAGTTCTTTACACGCAAGGGCTAATCGCGCACCGTTTTGGTTAGTTTCTTGGATGAGTTCTACTGCTAGCGCTCGATCTGACGGGCTGATCATTCGTCCCCTTGGTCCCCCCAGATCGCTTGTTTCTTTTTTCTTAATAGTAATAGGGCGGCTGCTTCTGCCAATGCTTTCTCTTTTTTCTGCAAATCTTTTTCTAATGTCTTGGCTCGTTTCTTTTCTTCTTTTAATTCATGACTTAACTGCTTCTTTTGGTTTGTTTCCTGACCATTTGCTTGAAGACAAGTATCACGCCATGCTTCAATTTGTTCTTTATATAGTCCTTTTTTACGGCAGTACTCGGCTAATTCTGCCTGATTCATAGAATACGTCTCCATTACGATTAGAAACTTATCTTCCCTCTTCCATTCTTCTGGCCCGTGACCACCACCTGGAGTTGCCTTCCCGTTCACCGGGGCTTCTCTCCTCCATTTATATATATAGCGTAGCTTCTGTAATGCCTACTTCCTCACTAATTCGACTGATCGCCTCGTTATTTGGTGGCATCATTCTTTTTATAATGGCCTCTTTTATTTCTTGGGGATATCGTTTTCCTATTTTCTCTGCCATGTCGATCAACCTCCGTATTTACTATAGTTTAACACTAAAGTTACGCGCGACATCTATCTTAACAGAGGGGGGATTCGAAAAGCCACAAACTTTGCGAAAACAGCCTTATAAAAATAAACATTTGACCTACAGGAAAAGAAGTGATTTTGATCAATTTTTATTCAAAAATGGCTTCTTTTTGTTAGGGATAATATTAAGATTTGTGAGACGTGTTTGTTCAAACTTTATTCCAAGGCAACATGAGAAGATCGTTAATGTAAAAGTGTGCTTTGTACCTATTTTAATTCATGTAGCTGTTTGGTAAAATATAGGTGTAGTATTTTTCATTCATTCTCTGAAAGTGAATGGAAATTGACCCTAACGAATAACAAATAAGGCGTGCCTAGGCACGCCTTATTTGTTATTTTTATTTAAAACATTTCCTCTAAGCAGCCAAAAGCATGAAAGCTTTTTTTTGTTTAAAGTTCTACTTGAACTTAATGCAAATGTCTGTATTCAGAAGAAGAAATATCTTGATCCTCTTCTTTGATGATTTTCTGTTTTAAGGACTCAAATATGTATAAACGGACGAAATATTCGAGTTCGTGATGCTCCATATCATGAATCATCTCCAATAACTCTTCCCTTGATAAATGCTCTAATACGGTAAGTGTAATCATGTCTAGATCCTCTTCAGTCCCTCGAATTCTACCACGATATAATTCATATAATTCATCGACTAGCTTCACAATATCACCGCCTTTCTTAATAGTTTGACCAGTTGAACGAGAAATAGCAAGAACAATTAGAGGATATAGCATACATAAACATGGATTTACCTTCACTTATTTTGTACCCTGTTTCATGTTTAATAACCGTTGGATGTAGAACCTTCGTTCATTCAATTAAATGAGGATACACAAAAAAGAAGGACAGGGACGGAAATATATTTTTAAAAATACCAATGAAAAAATAAAACAAGGATATTTGTGCTTAACCATCAAATGTTTTTTCTTTTCTTATCAATATATATCATGTTGATTGAGGTTTGCTGTTATTATCACTACTACACAAGTGAAAAAAAGCCGCAACTGCCTTTGGCGATGTTCTTACTAATTGTACTGGATCAAGGACAAAAAAACAGGGGTTGATTTTTTTGTAGCTATAGTCTATTTACTGGATACTATATTATTTAATTCGGATTTTATTCGTAATACAACCCAATATTATTAATATGAAAAATGGATATCAATCATAGAGAATGCAGGGCAAGCGGGTGTACTTATCTCAAATAATAAGAAGAATGATCAGCATCTTTAATGATTTTTAAGAATAAAGATACGCCTTCTAGGGGAAAAGATAACTAAATGAGGTGAAGTAATGTCGGCAGAAAATAAAAGAACTTATTATATTGGTATTAGCACAGGAGAAATTTCTAGTTCTTCAACAGACTCTCCTTGGGAGTTTAAAATCTCAGCAAATGACGAGGAAATCACCTACTTAAGAGACTTGTTTGACTCTAACTATTCAACAGATTGGCAAAGTTTTTTCCGAGCACATGTACCTTATATTCAATATCATTACGATCGAGAAAATGATGCTTATGATCAAAATCTCCAGCAGATTTATGCTACGATTTACGAATTAGGTGATGAGGAAGCCAGAGAGCATATTGGCAAGATGAATATTTTACCTTAACTATTCCAGTAATTGGGGTGGAAGAAAAATATTTGCTACTATAACTCTAACAATAACCCCAATATCGAGGGAGTGCAAGCAAAGGTCGATGATTTCTTCATCGACCTTTGCTACGAAGAAATTCAATAATTTGTGCAGTGTATATGAAATTTTGGAGAAATTCTTCATTTATTCGATTTAAAGACTAGAAAAATCAAACCAATACGCAAATCATCTTCCTGGTGAATCCATTGTTGAACCTTTTCGGACACGAATTCCCGGGAAGCCTGTTTGCAATACAATTATTAAGGCTGTTTTCGCAAAGTTTGTTGCTTTTCGCACTAGTCTATAAACGATGATATAGCTTTGCTTCGGGCATCATTTACGAAATGCCCTAGTCCCTAGTCGCTGCAGCTAGATCCGTCTATTTTTAATGGGAATCAGTGATTTAATCAAAAACCAGATGAAATAGCCACAATGTATACGAAAAGAGCCTTCAGCAAAGATTGTGGCTTTTCGAATAAGCCCTCCCCTATCGTGATGAAGAATGAGTTCGGGCATCTTTTTGCATCATTTTTAACACGAAATGAGGAAAGAAAAGGGTGTTCCCATCCTTTTTGGTATGCTACAGCAACAAAGTAAGTGAAAAGAGCCATTATTAAAAACAAAGCCAAAGAAATAAGGATCGAAAATCGGTATAATAGGAAAGAGGAGGGATGTTATGCAACAGTTTATGGATCAAAATGGACAGTTTGTGCAGTTCTCACCATCGATCAATGCCTTTGCAAAAATGGCTCAACATGTATTTGTCTTAGCAAGGTATCGACAGGAGTGGCTTCTTACTATACATAAAAAAAGAGGATTAGAGTTTCCTGGGGGGAAAGTAGAAAAGGGAGAGAGTATAGAAGAAGCAGCTAGAAGGGAAGTTTTTGAGGAGACTGGTGGCATTATTCAAGATCTGGTACCGCTAGGAGAGTATTTGGTTCACGATAAAGACACTCCTTTTGTGAAAAGAGTGTTTTATGCGGACATTGTGCGCCTTGAACACAAAGATTCCTACCTTGAGACGAAGGGTCCAGTACTTATTTCAGGGGATATTCTTGATCAAGTGCAAAAATCAGAATTTAGCTTTATTATGAAAGATCAGCTTTTGCCATTAGTATTATCAGTTCTTGCACAAAAAAAGCTCCCAGAAGGCAGCTTATAAGTCGTCTTTAATTAATTTTTGTTGGAGCATTTCAACAAATTTATACATAATTGTGGCGAAGAAGGCAATTAATAACAACGCCAGCAGAACTAAGGTAAAATTAAAGACTTGGAATCCGTAGATAATAAGGTAGCCAAGTCCTTTCTGTGATACAAGAAACTCTCCAACGATAACTCCTACCCAAGATAAGCCGACATTCACTTTTAATGTGGAAATAATGCTTGGAAAAGAAGCTGGAAGAACGCATTCTTTAAAAATTTGTGTTCGAGATGCATGAAAGGTCTGGAGTACTTTAATATAGTTGACATCGACTTCTCTGAACGCAGTGTAAACGACAATAGTCGTAATGATAACCGAAATGATCATCCCCATAGCAATGATCGAAAGAAATCCTGGTCCTAAAGCCACAATTAATATAGGTCCTAATGCTACTTTTGGCATTGCATTTAAGATGACTAAATAAGGATCAGATACTTTCGACAAAAACGGTGACCACCACAGGAGAGCTGCTAGTAGTGTTCCGGTTAATGTTCCTAATAGAAAACCGATGATGGTTTCTGTCAATGTAACCCCAATGTGAATAAGAATAGATCCATTTAGTAATTTTTCAAGAAACAGGTTGAAGATTTTGGTTGGAGAGCTAAAAAGCAAGGGATCAATCCAGTGATTGGTGCTAAAAAGTTGCCAACTTGCAAAAAATAAAATGAAAATGGTCACTTGCGTATAAAAAATATGACGTTTCTCTTTTTGTTGGGATCGAACATATTGAGAATGGAGGTGTTCTTGGTTACTATTGCTTTTCAATGTTCTCCATCTCCTTCCATACTTCTGCAAAAAGGAGAGAAAAGTCTGCTGAATTCCTGGCTTCAAATGGTGACAATTCGCGAATGGCAGTAGGAATGTTAAATTCTTTATACAAACGCCCAGGTCTTGGTGAGAATAAGAGAATTCGATCACTCATCGCAATTGCCTCACTAATATCATGTGTCACCAAAACGGCACTTTTATTCAGTTGCTTTAATGTTTGAACGACAAGATTTTCAAGTTTTAGTTTGGTTTGATAATCAAGAGCTGAAAAAGGTTCATCTAATAAAAGAAGTTTAGGGGAGAGAGCTAAGGTCCGAACAAGAGCTGCTCTTTGTCTCATCCCTCCTGAGAGTTGTCTAGGGAACTGATTTTCTGTTCCTTGCAAGCCCATTTCTGATAAGAGAGAGAGGGCATATTTTTTGTGTTTTTCATCAAGTTGTAGATCAATCTTTAGTCCTAATAAAATATTTTCTTCAATTGTTTTCCAAGGATAAAGATAATCTTGTTGCAACATATAACCAATCGAGTTGTTTTCGGGAATGGAAACTGTTCCTCTAGTAGGCTCTAACAGTCCGGCGATAATCGATAAAAGCGTCGTTTTCCCGCACCCACTCGGACCAATCAATGATATGAACTCACCCTCGGTGACGGTTAATGAAACATCCTCTAAGGCATTTACGACGGATTTTGTCGTAAAATAGAGGTGTGAAATGGAATGAAGTTCTAGTACGTTCATCTGCTTCGCCTCTTCTTTAATGCAACTATTCCATCACTTTTTCAGCGATAGACGTGTTTACAAGGGTGCTGTGTTTTACGGCCCTTGGTAATTCACCAGCTTCATCCATAATATTCTGGAGATTTTCCCATTCATTTTCATCAAGTAGTGGGTCTTGAGCATAGGACCCTTGGGATTTATACCGATTTACGACTGTTTCAATTAAAGAAATGTCAGTGTCTTCAAAATACGGTTGAATGACTTCGGCAATTTCTTTAGCGCTATGTGTTTCTACCCATAGTTGAGCTTGGTACAAGGCTGCTGTAAACTTTTCAACCGTTTCCTTATTTTCTGTCATGTAGCTTTCTTTTGCCATAAAAGTTGTGTAGGGGACAAATCCTGATTGCTCACCAAATGAAGCGACGATATGCCCTTTTCCTTCAGCTTCAAAAATGGACGCGGTCGGTTCGAATAATTGAACATAGTCACCTGTTCCAGAAGCAAAGGCGTTGGCAATATTGGCAAAATCAATGTTTTGAATGAGTTGAAGATCGTTTTGGGGGTCAATTCCTCTTTGTTTCAGAACATATTCACCAACCATTTGCGGCATACCGCCTTTACGTTGTCCGAGAAACGTGGCTCCTTTTAGTTGATTCCACTCAAAGTCTTCAACCTCTTCTCGGGAAACAAGAAAGGTTCCATCCGTTTGGGTTAGTTGGGCGAAGTTGATCACAGGATCAATTGTTCCTTGGGCATAGACATAGATGGTCGTTTCAGAGCCTACGAGCGCAATGTCTGCTCCGTCAGATAATAATGTGGTCATGGTTTTATCTCCACCCCAGGTGGTTTTGAGTTCAATATCCAATCCTTGCTCCCCAAAAAACCCTTTTTCAATCGCTACATACTCTGGCGCATAGAATATAGACCTAGTTACTTCTGCTACACTAACTTTTTCTAAATCCGAAGAACTGTTGTTACAACCGCTAAAGAGCATGATGAATAGGATGCTCATAGCTACATAAATGAACAATCGTTTCATGCTTATATTCCCTCCATACCAATAATCATTTTTGCTACGATATACTATGTGGTATAGAAAAATGTGTGAACGCCTATCTAGATTGAAAGGATGACTAAACTTGAATGAAGGAGAAATCGTAAGTAAACAGGAATTCCCGTCCCCGCATCCAAATGTTGAGTTATGGTTAGTGACGTATCGTTCCCAAGGATTAAACGTGAAAGGACTTCTTGCTAAACCTAAAATTGAGGGGAAGTTAGACGGTTTTTTGTATTTGCGTGGTGGAATAAAAAATGTAGGGAAGGTTCGTCCGGCTCGAATTACCCAATTTGCCTCCCATGGTTTTATTGTATTTGCTCCTTTTTATCGTGGAAATCAAGGAGGGGAAGGTCATGAGGATTTCGGCGGGAAAGACCGATATGATGCGATTTCGGGTTTCCAATTATTAAAACAGCAAGATAACGTGAATCCGAATAGAATTCATGTGTTTGGCTTTTCACGTGGCGGAATCATGGCGCTTTTCACTGCCATTGAATGTAAAGAGGTTGCTACTGTGGTATCTTGGGCGGGCGTTTCGGATATGTTCCTTACGTATAGCGAGAGAAAAGATCTACGTCGAATGATGAAGCGAGTAATAGGTGGAAGTCCGCATAAACTTCCTGAAGCCTATGAATATCGAACACCCCTTTCTTCTTTAGAGAGGATTCAAGCACCTACCCTACTTATTCACGGGCACAAAGACCAAAACGTATCGATTGAACATGCATATCGTTTAGAAAAACAGCTAATTAATCTGAATAAAGCAGTTGAAAGCTGGTATTTTGAACAGTATACTCATTATTTTCCACCGCATATAAACCGGAGAATGGTGAAAGATTTATGTAGTTGGATGAAGAAACAGGGCTGATATGATACGATAAAAGTAAAAGAGGTGACTCATTGATGGGAATGCCGATAGAACTAAATACAATGATTGTTACAAAAGGGAAGGAAGAGCGTGCAGAACAGAATTTGTTTTGTCTGAAAAAAGACGGCTACCGAATGTATCCACTTCATATTCCAGTTGAAGTAAGAAAAACAATAAACAGCGACATTAGTGGGATAGCTGTCATCCAGAAGCTCGTTTGGGAAAATGACCAAACACATCTTACATACGAACTTCAGTCTTTGAACTCAACAAATTAAAAAAGCCCCCCACGAAGCGTGGGGGCTTTTTTTAGGCGATCGGTCCACCTAGTTGTTTGATTTCTGGGGACACATTCGAAAACTTTTTAAAATTTTGACGGAATTTTTCGGAAAGCTCCTTCGCTTTCTTCTCATAGTCACTCGAATTGGCCCATGTTTTTGCAGGTTGTAATACTTCGTCTGGTACGCCAGGAACGTGCAAAGGAATAGCTAATCCAAATATTTCACCCTTTACCGTTTCAACGTTATCAAGCTCACCTTCTAGCGCTGCTTGAACCATTGCCCGAGTATAGCCCAGTTTCATTCGGTTACCGGTTCCGTATTCTCCTCCGGTCCAACCCGTATTAACTAAAAATACTTTTGCATTATGTTCATCGATCTTCTTCCCTAGCATTTCAGCATAGCGCTGAGCTGGAAGAGGAAGGAATGGTGAGCCAAAACATGTAGAGAAAGTAGCTTGTGGTGAAGTGATGCCACGCTCTGTTCCGGCGAGTTTGGATGTATAACCACTTAAGAAATGATACATGGCTTGTTCTTTTGTTAGTTTACTAATAGGAGGTAAAACACCAAATGCATCAGCTGTTAAAAAGATAATCGTATTCGGGTGCCCAGCGATACTTGGTACAACAATATTATCTACTGCATCAATCGGGTAGGCTGCTCGAGTATTTTCTGTTAATGAATTATCTTCATAATCAGGTAAGCGCGAGTCCTCATGTAAAACAACATTTTCTAACACAGAGCCAAAGCGAATAGCATCAAAAATCTGTGGCTCTTTATCACGAGTCAGTCCAATACACTTTGCATAGCAGCCGCCCTCGATATTAAATACACCATTTGGAGACCATCCATGCTCATCATCTCCAATTAGGCGACGATTCTCATCGGCTGAAAGCGTTGTCTTTCCTGTTCCGGATAATCCGAAAAATAAGGCGACATCCCCTTCAAATCCAACATTAGCAGAGCAGTGCATGGACAAAATATCTTGCTCAGGAAGCATATAGTTCATTACTGAGAAAATCGATTTCTTCATTTCGCCAGCGTATTCCGTGCCGCCAATGAGCACAGTTCTCTTATCAAAGGAAACTATGATGAAGGTTTCTGAATGGGTACCATCTTCTTCTGGAACGGCTTTAAAATTCGGAGCAGAGATCACCGTAAATTGTGCTTGATGATTATCAAGTTCTTCCTCTGTTGGGCGTATGAATAATTGATGAGCAAATAAATTATGCCACGCATACTCGTTAATAACTTGTATCGGCATTCTATGTTTATGATCAGCGCCTGCGAAGCCTTTAAAGACGAAAACTTCATCTTGTTCTTCCAGATGCTTGATGACTTTATGGTAAAGATTATCAAATTTTTCAGAGGAAATCGGTTGGTTTACTGAACCCCAATCAATTTTGCTGCTTGAAGAATCTTCTTCAACGATATACTTGTCTTTTGGAGAACGCCCAGTGTATTTTCCTGTTTCCGCACGAACAGCTCCTGAAGCAGTCAAAACACCTTCATTTCGGTGTAATACCTTTTCCACTAACGTAGGTACAGACAGTTGAAGTTGAATATTTTCTCCCGCTAATAGTTCCATTAATTCACTAGACATGCTCACTGAATTCATAATAATAAACCTACCTTTGTCTATATTTTTAACCCCAATGTTCACTCATCATTAGTATAACACATTCAAATCATTAGTCTATACTAATGAAGCTCATTTTCTTAATGTTTCTAATTTGTCATCAATTCGTCAAATAGTTCCTTGCATTAGTCTATGTTGTAAAGAATAATAGGGGATTCTTAGGAAGTTCTAAGGCGAGGTTTAGCATAAGGATTTTTTCGTATACATTGTTGTTATTTCATCTAATTTTAGATGGTATCCTCTACTTTGCTCAGGTGTTTCACATCAGAAAAAAACGAAATGATGCCATGAAAAAAGCTGGATCCTCGTTTTTAGATGGGTTCGAATAAGAAGAAATCCCTTGACTTGTATGACTTCGTGCTCTTTTCCTAATGAAAAATTCTTCATTTCTAGATAAAAAGGAAGAAATCAATCGAAAAAACCCTACTGCCTGTTTTTTCTTTGTGTCAAAAGCAACATAGTGTACGAAAAGATCCCATTAAAAAAATTGGTGATATGTAAGGGAAATGGATTGACACTACCGTCGGCTTTAGATATTATAGAAATTTGAACGGATACTCTTATTCCGAGCTGGTGGAGGGACAGGCCCTAGGAAACCCAGCAACCTACTCATTTACAGTAGTAACTGAGAAAGGTGCTAACCTGCAAGGTAAATCCCTTGAGTGATGAGAGTGAAAGGCGCGATGTTGTATTCAAAACCTTTCCTCTTTTGAAGTAGGAAAGGTTTTTTAGTTTGAATTCTAATAAGTGAATTGAGCAATGTTAACACGGTTTAATATTGTGGTCTGTGACTAAAAACCCGGAGTTTATTTCATACTACTAAGGGAAATGAGTACCGTGAAGATTAATCCTGCAGACATAAGGCGAGAAATTACATATAGATTGGTCGCTTCAAGCACTGCAATTAACTTTTAGGGAGGAATATAGATTGACAAAGAAACGCCATTTATTTACTTCAGAATCAGTAACAGAAGGACATCCAGATAAAATTTGTGATCAAATCTCAGATTCTATTTTGGATGCAATTTTAGATAAAGATCCGAATGCTCGTGTCGCTTGTGAAACGTCGGTCACCACAGGACTTGTCCTTGTAGCGGGTGAAATTACAACAAGCACGTATGTGGATATTCCTAAAATCGTACGTGAGACCGTTAAGGGAATTGGTTACACTCGTGCAAAGTATGGTTTCGATGCGGAAACATGTGCTGTTTTAACGGCTATTGATGAGCAATCTGCTGATATTGCGATGGGTGTTGACCAAGCTCTAGAAGCTCGAGAGGGACATATGTCCGACGAGGAAATCGATGCCATTGGCGCAGGGGACCAAGGATTGATGTTTGGATTTGCTTGTAATGAAACAAAAGAATTAATGCCACTACCTATTTCTCTAGCGCATAAATTATCTCGTCGCTTGACAGAAGTACGAAAAGACGAAGTTCTTCCTTACCTTCGTCCAGATGGAAAAACACAAGTGACGGTTGAGTATGATGAGAACAATCACCCCGTTCGTATTGATACGATTGTCATTTCTACCCAACATCATCCAGAAGTGAGCTTAGAGCAAATTCAACGAAATCTGAAAGAATACGTCATAAATCCAATCGTTCCGAAAGAATTGATTGATGATGAAACAAAATACTTCATCAATCCAACGGGCCGTTTCGTTATTGGCGGACCACAAGGAGATGCAGGTCTAACTGGTCGTAAGATTATTGTGGACACATATGGTGGGTATGCTCGTCACGGCGGTGGGGCATTCTCTGGTAAAGATGCAACGAAAGTAGATCGTTCGGCAGCCTACGCTGCACGTTATGTGGCGAAAAACATCGTGGCTGCTGGTTTAGCCGATAAATGTGAAGTGCAGCTAGCGTATGCCATTGGTGTTGCCAAGCCTGTTTCCATTTCCATTGATACATTTGGAACAAGCGATGTAAGTGAAGAAACATTAATTGATGTTGTGAGCAATAACTTTGATTTACGACCAGCTGGTATTATCAAAATGCTTGACTTAAGACGCCCAATTTATAAGCAAACAGCTGCTTATGGTCACTTTGGCCGTAATGATCTTGATTTACCTTGGGAGCGTACAGATAAAGCAGAAGCATTAAAAACACAAGCTCTTAACAACTAATCATGAATGAATCGGGCTGTTTTTCTCAATGATTGTGGCTTTTCGGTTTAAAAATATCTTTGATAGGAATAGGATTCGGGTCATCTTTTCGTCTTTTTCCTAACTTAATAAAAGAAAAAACGTTGATTTCCTTTTATTATTAGATTCGATACCAACAAAGTATTAGAAAAGAGCCTTTAAGCAAAAAAGCGGAATTCTATCAAAGAATTCCGCTTTTTTGCTATTTTTGTATCGATTTATAGTACTGAGCTTTCTCTGCGTACTCTCGAGAAATGCGCTCCATATCTTGTATGTCCTCAACCGTTAATTCTCGAATGACTTTAGCGGGTCTGCCAAATGCAAGTGAATTAGGAGGAATTACTTTTCCTTGTGGAACTAAGCTTCCTGCTCCAATAAAGGCTCCTGCTCCAATTTCTGCCTTGTCCAAAATAATGGAACCCATACCAATCAGTGCTTTTTTCCTGATTTTGCAACTATGTAAAATCACGCTATGCCCCACGGTCACTTGATCTTCCAAAATAAGCGGATTATTTGGGCTTTGGTGAAGAACACAATTATCTTGAATATTTACTTTGTTTCCAATTATAGTTGGGGCAACATCACCTCGTATTACGGTGTTAAACCAAATGCTGGATTTATCGCCAATCTTCACGTCTCCTGATATCGTGACGAAATCAGCAATAAACGCTGAGGATGAAATTTGAGGATAAGTGTCATGATAGGAATAGATCATATAAATTCTCCTTTATAAAACAGTCATAGAGATAGTGTATCAAAAAATAGCTCTGTTCATGAAGGAGTTTGGAGGAATTTTTTATGTGGAAATGGGAGGCAGAAAATCCGCAAGGTGTTGTTGTAATTATTCATGGAGCAATGGAGCACCATGGACGATACAAATGGTTAATTGAAATGTGGAGATCATCTAATTTTCACGTGGTGATGGGCGATCTTCCTGGACACGGAATCACTTCCAGGAGAAATAGAGGACATATCGAAACCTTTAATGAATATATAATGGAAGTGAAAGATTGGATAGGAGGGGCAATGGAGTATGATTTACCTATTTATGTGATGGGTCATAGTATGGGAGGGTTGATTGCTGTCCGCTTATTTCAAGAGCACAGATTAAAAGTAAAGGGACTTATCCTTTCTTCTCCTTGTTTAGGGCTTTTGCGCCCTCCTTCGATGATCTTAAATGTTCTTTCATTTGGATTAAACGAAGTTAGACCTAAAACAAAATTCTCATCAGGCCTTACCATAGATATGGCAACGAAAAATCAAGACATTAAAGAAATGGATTGTAATGATTCTTTGTACCTAACGAAAGTGTCCGTTCGGTGGTACCGTGAGCTTGTGAAATCGATAAAACTTGCTTTTCGTCATAGTGAGAAATTGCAAGATCTCCCTCTGTTAGTCATTCAAGGTGGAGATGATCAGATTGTTGATAAATCTGGGGTGAAATCATGGTTTAACCAAGTCCAGAGTTCGGATAAGCACTATAAGGAATGGCCGCACTATTATCATGAAGTGTTTAGTGAAGAAAAAAGAGATGACGTGTTTCAGTATTCGGTGAATTTTGTTATTAATCAACTAGTTTTAGATAAAAAAATGAAAAAGTGAGGTGGAAGCATGTCGGTTCCTGTGACACCTATTCCGTTGATGGCAAATGTGTATCGAAAGGTCTTTCCAATGGTTCACAAAGAATTAAATTATTGGAAAGAACGAGCTTCGCTTATTCCGGACGATGAACTTCGGAAGCAAGCTGTGCAGAGTATTAAAGGGAAGACCTTTCACTGTGAAGGAGGGGCAATTTTAGCATTATTAGCGGGAAATCGTATGGAAGAAGCAATAAAATTTATTGTAGCCTATCAAACAATTAGTGATTACTTGGATAATCTATGTGATCGGAGTACCTCACTTGATCCTGATGATTTTAGTGCTCTCCATGAATCGATGAACGATTGCTTATCGATAGAGGAAACTCCTAAAGACTATTACCGTCTGCGGAAATCTCAGGGGGATCTTCATTATTTGCGTGATCTTGTGGTAACATGCCAAAACGTCCTTAAACGGATTTCTCCCTATGAAGAGATTCGCCCCTATCTTTTAGAGCTTTGCCACTATTATTGCGATTTACAGATCCATAAACATGTGTGTGTGGAAGAGCGAGAAGAACGCCTAAGATCCTGGTTTCAGGTACATCAACCCTCACTACCAACCATGGATTGGCATGAATTCTCGGCGTGTAGCGGATCTACATTAGGGATTTTTTGCCTAGTTTCTTATTCATTAAGAGAGGACTTTCGATCAGAATATGGCGAAATGGTTAGAAATGGGTACTTTCCCTATATTCAAGGGCTACATATTTTATTAGATTACTTTATTGATCAAGAAGAAGATCTTGAGGAGGGCGATTTGAATTTTTGCTTCTATTATCAAGATAATCAACAATTATTTGAACGACTTCAGCATTTTCTCTCACAAGCAGATGAGCAAACAAAGAATCTTCCTCATCGTGAATTTCACCGATTAATCAATCGAGGATTACTAGGGGTGTATTTATCTGATGAAAAAGTAACTCAACAAAGGGAAGTAAATGCATTAGCTAAAAAAATCATTAAACAAAGTGGTTTTATTTCTCGTTTTTTTTACGCTAATGGTCGGGTGTATCGAAAGTATCAGAATAGCTTTTTAGGGCGTGCAAACCGACTTTAAGGTGGGCACTCTTAATCTGTCACCCCAATGCATTTTGAGTATTCAACTAGAAGAAGTTTGGAATGAAGGGTAAGAATCAGAGTGGCCTCAATTATAACTGTGGAAGCCAATCCTCTACGGTGCAAGTCAAACATTATTTTATAAGGGTGTTTTCGCAAAGTTTGTGGCTTTTCGCACCAGTCTATAAACGGTGATATAGTTTTGTTTCGGGCATCATTTCGTCTATGTTTAATGGAAATCAGCAGTGAAATGGGCGATTTAATCAAAAATCAGATGAAATAGTCACAATGTATACGATTAAATTCTTTTATAAATAGTAAAAACGACTCTTGGGTCGTTTTTTTTGTGGTTTTTGGCCCTGTTATGAGAAATGATCTTATTAGCTAGAAAGCCTCAGCAATCAGCTGCTTTATCGGTGGTTTTAACAAAAGTATAGGCCTATATAACTGAAATTGATTGAAAATAGTGATTATTCCGAAATAATACACTATGCTAAATAAGCAAGTTACATATAAGGGGAGGAATTCAATTTGGTAGGTAAAAAAATTATGAACGCGGCGATGGTAGCAGCCTTATCATTGGGGGCTTTCACTCTTCCTGCGTCAACCAATGCCATGAATTTAGTAGAGACAAAGATTCAGGCATCAAAGTCTGTTGCAAAAGAACATAGTCACTCGGTTGGAGGTCCTGTAGATTTAGCTCTAGCGAATGAAGAAAGATTAATGGAAATGCTTAAAAAAAGCGGTAAGCTTTCCAAAAACGCGACTGGAGCGGAAGCAGAGGCTGCCGTAAAAAGCTACTTGAAAAATGTAGCTGAGAACGCGAAGCAAATGCAAGAAGAGGGCGAATTACACGAACAAGAGTTAAAACTAAGTGAACAAATGAAAGACAAGCTCCAAGGAAATTCTTTTACCAATGGCAAAGGAAATAAACTTGGACAAGCTAAAAAGAACACTCCTGCAGGACTAGTTGAAGAAAATTACGATGGGGAAGTACGATCAGACGAAGTTTTAGTGTTATTAGTAGAATTCCCTGATTTTAAAGCAAATGATATTCACCCTGAAGACACAGATATGTACTACGGAGATTATATGAAAGAACATTATCAAGAGATGGTCTTCGGAGATAATGGGTATGAAGGACCGAATGGTGAAACATTAATTTCCATGAAGCAATATTATGAACAACAATCAGGTGGAGCTTATACCGTCAATGGAAAAGTAGCCGGCTGGTATGAAGCGAAGCATGAGGCAGCATATTATGGCGCACCAAAGGGCCAAAGCAATGATACGGATGCTCGTTCTCTTGTAAGAGAAGCACTTGAAGCAGCCGCAGCTGATCCAAGTGTGGATTTATCGGATTATGACCAAGAGGACCGGTATGATTTAGATGGTGATGGAAACTATCGTGAAGCAGATGGATTAGTGGACCATTTAATGGTAGTTCATTCATCGGTTGGACAAGAAGCGGGTGGAGGTCAACTTGGAGAAGATGCCATCTGGTCCCATCGTTGGAATCTAGGCGATGTGTATGGTTTAGACGGTACGGAAGCAACAGTGCCCTATTGGGGTGGGGAAATGGCTGCATATGATTATACCATCGAACCAGCAGATGGAGCAGCTGGGGTTTTCGCTCATGAATATGGTCATGACTTAGGTTTACCAGATGAATATGACACACAGTATACTGGAGAAGGCGAGCCCGTTTCCTATTGGTCGATCATGTCAAGTGGTAGCTGGGCAGGAAAGATTCCGGGAACAGAACCGACTGGATTTAGCGCATGGTCGAAGGAGTTTTTACAGACAGCTCATGGTGGGAATTGGTTACAGGCCGGAGAAGTGGACCTCGCTGATTTAGATAGTAAAGGTTTAGAAGTTCTTCTAGATGAAGGAGCTACAAAGGGAACAAATCTGGATGCTCTTCGTGTGAACCTTCCGCAAAAAGAACTGATCATTAATACGCCAGCAAGTGGTTCCACTGAATATCACAGTGGAAGTGGAAATGATTTAAACCATTATCTACAGACAAATGTTGACCTAACAAATGCTGCAAATGGTGAGCTCAATTTTAAAGCATGGTATCAAATCGAAAAGGATTGGGACTACGGCTCAGTCATGGTAAATGACGGAAGTGGATGGGTATCGATCCCAGGTAATATCACAACAACAGAAAATGAATTTGACCAAAATCCTGGCCATGGAATTACAGGATCTTCTAATGGCTGGGTGGATGCTAGCTTTGACCTAAGTGCTTATGCTGGAAAAGAAATTCAAGTAGGAATCAACTATTGGACCGACGGATTTGTAGCCGAACCCGGCTTATACGTTGATGATGTTCAAGTAGTAATCGATGGATCAGAAGTGTTATTCGATGATGCTGAGGGAGAAGCTCAGATGGATCTAGATGGTTTTACTAAAACGGATGGTAAGCTATACAGTGATCACTACTACTTATTAGAATGGAGAACCCATAACGGCGTGGACGAAGGATTAGCGCATATTAAACGCGGCAACAGCATCATGGAATTTAATGAAGGATTAATCGTTTGGTATGTAGATGATAGCTATGACAACAATTGGACTGGAGCCCATCCGGGTGATGGATTTCTTGGTGTAGTAGATGCCGATCAAAAAGCTCAATATTGGAGTGATGGATCGCTTGGAGCGAGTCGTTATCAAGTGCATGATGCGGCATTTAGCTTGAATAAATCAAATAAAATGTTTATAGACTATAAGGATCTTCTTGGCACTACAATGAAAGATAATTATACAAAACGGAACCCTCTCTTTAATGATAGCAATAACTACTTAAATACTGAGCTTCCTGATGCAGGACGAAACATTCCAAATTATGGAGTGAAATTCCGTGTTACAGGTGAGAGTACAGATGGAAAAGTGGGAAAAGTATTGCTATTCAAGTAAAATAAGAAACAACCGCTTTCGAGCGGTTGTTTTTTGTTTTTTATAGCCAATTTCGAAGGAACCTTTGAAATCTCACCAACTGCAATAATAAAAAGTTCTGTAGTATGCTTGATCTTTAATTCAGACTGTTTTTCTCAAAGTTTGTCGCTATTCAGCTCAGTTCATTATCTGATATATAGCTTTGTTTCGGACATCATTTTGTCTATTTTTGATGGAATACAATAGTGAAATGGAAAGTTTAATCAAAAATTAGATGAAAAAGCAACAATGTATTCGAAAAGAGCCGTGATTAATCGCTATTTAAACAAATGTTACCTGATCCTTAAAAGCAAATGATTATGTAATTAGCGTAGATTTGCCTATAATAAGGGACACAGAAATTAAAGGAGTTGTTTCCTTATGGAATTAAAATTAAGTGTTCTAGATCAAACGCCGATTGCGGAAGGACTTACCGCTACAGAGGCTTTAAAACAAACGGAAGAGTTAATTCAGCATGTGGAAAAGCTAGGATATCAACGGTTTTGGGTGTCAGAACATCATGATACGACGACATTAGGTGGTTCATCGCCAGAAGTGTTAATTGCTCATCTGGCGGCTAAAACATATCGGATTAAAGTAGGTTCAGGCGGTGTGATGCTTCCACATTATAGCGCATATAAAGTAGCTGAAAACTTTAAAGTGTTAGAGGGATTGAATCCGGGTCGAATTGACCTGGGCTTAGGGAGAGCACCTGGTGGAATGCCACGAGCCACCTTGGCGTTAAATAATGGAGGCCGTAGTGACATAAGAGAATTCCCAAATCAAATTAAAGAATTACAGTATTACTTGACCGATTCTTTACCTAAGGATCATCCTTATTATGGATTAAAAGCCACCCCTATCATTCCAACGTCACCTGAGCTTTGGCTGTTAGGATCAAGTCCTTCAAGTGCGATGCTGGCAGCTGAAAAAGGATTACCTTATACATTTGCTCAGTTTATCAACGGGGAGGGCGGCCCTCAATTTATGCGCCATTATCAAACAAGTTTCCAACCAAGTGAAAGACTAAAGGAACCCAAAGGAATGGTTGCGGTTTTTGTTATTTGTGCAGAAACCGATGAAGAGGCTGAGAGAGTCGCTTCGAGTTTGGATTTATCTATTTTAATGATTGAACAAGGAATGGTTTCAAAAGGAACACCATCCCCTGAACATGCAGTGGCTTATGTCTACTCCCCATACGAACGCATGAGAATGGAAGAAAATCGTAAGCGGATGGTGGTAGGTGGACCACAAAAAGTCAAACAACAACTCCTTAGGATCGCAACAGAGTATGAAACAGATGAAGTAATGGTTGTGACCATTACACACGACTTTCAAGATAAATTAACTTCTTTTGAGTTACTAGCAAAGGAATTGTTGTAAATTAATTGAAGAGACCCTTACATGATTTTTCTATTTGGCTCTTTTCGTATACATTGTGGTTATTTCATCTAATTTTTGACTAAATTCTCCATTTCACTGTTGATTTTTATGAAAAATAGACGGATCTAGCTGCAGTGGCTAGGGACTCAGGTCAAATGTCAGCCCACTACGTGAAGCAGGCTTCACTGCGTGTTCTGCCAGATGCCTGCCGTCCCTGGTCAGCCACTTCCGCTTTTCGTAAATGATAACCTGATACGAAAAGTCACAAACTTTGCGAACAACCTTTTGAAAAAGATAAAGGGAAATATGGTTTTCTTCAGACCCATTCCCCTTTTCTTGTTTAAATTATTTTCTTTTTTCAATCGCAATAATAAATGGCGGGGAGTTTTGAACATTTGTAAATTGGTATTGAAGCACATATGCTTTCTGTTGATCAATGTTTTGGGTATAAGCTAAAAGGGCATCTCGTTCTATTTTTCCTTCATCATGACCGTGATAAATGACCAGAACAATGATTCCCTCAGGTGCTAATAGATCAAGCAAGGCTTCAATCGCTGCTATGGTGGTCTTTTCGCCGGTGACAACATTTTTGTCTCCGCCTGGAAGGTACCCTAGGTTAAAGATTGCTGCTCGTACTTTTCCTGCAACCGTTTCTGGTATCATGGTTTTTATATTTTCATGTCCCGTTCTGAATAATGTAACGTGGTGGGAGAGGGCATTTGTTTCTAGTAAGGCTTTGGTTTTCAGCAGTGCTTGTTCTTGAATATCAAAACTATAAACCCGTCCCTCAATCCCTACCAGTTTTGCCAAAAATAATGTATCATGGCCATTGCCCATCGTGGCATCTATGACTACATCACCGTTTCCAGCCGCTTTTTCGAGTAAGTTGTGCCCGAAAGGAAGGATTCTTTCTAGTTTCATTTGATAGTCACCTCAACGGGCGTATAAAATTTCCCTTGCCAACTATCTCTTCGTTTTAGTTCAGCGTCGATCGAGTTGAGGACCTCCCATTTATTGAGACTCCACATCGGCCCCACCATTAAGTCAATCGGGCCATCCCCCGTTATTCGGTGCACAATCATTTCGGGAGGAAGAATTTCTAGTTGATCACAGACTAAGCTTACATAGTTTTCAAATGTAAGGAATTCAAGCAGTCCTTTTTCATATTGTTTGACCATCGGTGTTCCTTTTAAGAGATGTAGCAAATGAATCTTTATTCCTTGAACATCAAGGTTGGCTACGATTTTTGCACTTTCCATCATCATTTCAGGACTCTCTAAAGGAAGTCCATTAATAATATGAGAGCAAATTCGAATGCCATGTTTACGAAGTTTGTTCACGCCTTCGATGTAGCAATCTAAATCATGAGCACGATTAATGAGAAGAGCGGTTCGTTCATGAACAGTTTGTAAGCCTAATTCGACCCATAAATACGTACGTTGGTTTAATTCCGCCAAATAATCCACAACATCGTCAGGTAAACAATCTGGACGGGTGGCGATGGATAAACCTACGACATCCTCCTGTTGTAAAACCTCTTCAAATTTTTCACGGAGTACGTCTACAGGGGCGTGGGTATTTGTGTACGCCTGAAAATAAGCGATACACTTTCCGTCTTTCCACTTGCTGAGCATTTTGCTTCTGATGTCGTTAAATTGAACGGAAAGGGGATCGACACGATCTCCCGCGAAGTCTCCTGAGCCTGCTGCTGAACAAAAAGTGCATCCGCCGTGGGCGACTGTGCCATCACGGTTGGGACAATC
The DNA here is from genome assembly GCF_037024155.1 of Bacillus sp. 2205SS5-2. Classification (NCBI taxonomy): domain Bacteria; kingdom Bacillati; phylum Bacillota; class Bacilli; order Caryophanales; family Bacillaceae; genus Bacillus; species Bacillus spongicola. The sequence goes on along the minus strand of NZ_JAYKTS010000015.1, from coordinate 73,468 downwards.
AAAGCCTCCATCTAAAGCGATTTTAAACACCTTATGCCCAAACTCATTCCGTAAATGATAATTCCATGTATGATATCGTTTGTCATCTGTAGCGTAAATAAATGGGTTTGTCTGATGCAAACCAGCCACTTCCTTTACAATTTTTTACATTAATTCCTATTAAAAACGTAATCTAAATTGAAGTTGATAAAACATTCATCCTTGTATCTTTTTTTCATATTTATTAAAGGCTCTCTTCATATCTCTTGTTTCGATTGAACATAATAGCCAATTTCATCTTCCGTTTTTCCAATGATCCATCTGAAAACACGCAAATAAATTACTTAAATACCCCTTTTTAACAATGTTTTTCCTGCTATGAAAAGTAATAATATTTGTCAGAATAGCCTACACATATGTGGAATTTTACCACGAAGGACAAATTTGAGCCAATCTTGATGATGAATAACCGACTTTTACCACTAATGAAGCGAAGACTAGTGGTTACACTATTAGTGAAACATCATTAGTGAAAATTTATTTCACTAATGTTGAGATGTGAGCTAGTGCTTTTGTATTCTAGCGAGGAAAGGGAGGATGACTATGGCAACAAGAGAATCGGTTGAGGCTTGTTTGCATCAATGTGCAGATGCCATTCGGTGTGCTCAAGAGCAATACACAACTGGTGCAAAACAAGCCCATTATCATGATGAGGAATACAGCCATGCGCTTCAAGGATTGGAGAGTGCATCGATTGAGTTAGAAAGGATTAACGCTAGTGCGAACCATCAACAACAAGAGCAATTGCATCGGATGCGTCTTCAGGTACAACAACTACAAAATGAAATGATCTTATTAAATCACGATCACTAGAAGGAGGAGTAAGATGGTACAACCCCGATCGAAGCAAAATAACCCAGAACAGAAAACACGAGATACCAGTCGGAATTTAGAAACAGAATTCGGTGCCGAGTATAATCCGGTAAAAGCTTCCAAGCAAAAGTACGAAAAGAAACAGAGTCAAGCTGTTATATCCAAACAACATTGTGAAAAATCAGATTAGAGGAGAGCAGGGAATTCCTGCTCTCTACTTTTTTGTTGCATATCCCTCCAAAACACTTTAAAATACTTCTGTTATCGAAATAAAATACAGAAGGGCGGGGTTCTTTTTATGCCGAGAGCATTATGGCTACTTGTGATGGGAATGATGGTTAATGTCACGGGGGCCTCTTTTTTATGGCCTTTGAATACAATTTATATCCACGACTATTTAGGGAAATCCCTAGCAATGGCTGGCTTGGTACTTATGATGAATGCTGGTGCAAGTGTGCTAGGTAATTTAATAGGTGGGAGTTTATTTGATAAAATCGGTGGTTTTCGATCCATCATGACTGGAATCGGAATTACGTTAATTTCCTTAGTGGGACTTAATTTCTGGCATGAATGGCCATATTATGTTTTCTTTTTAATGTGGATAGGATTTGGCTCAGGAATTGTCTTTCCATCTATTTATGCGATGGCAGGATCAGTTTGGAAGGAAGGTGGTCGAAAAGCCTTTAATGCAATATATGTCGCTCAAAATGCCGGAGTTGCTATAGGAGCTGCCCTAGGCGGATTTGTAGCAGGTTATTCCTTTGATTATATCTTTTTGGCTAATTTAGGGATGTATGTTTTATTTTTCAGTATTGCTTTCTTTGGCTACCGGAACATAGGTGTCGGGGCTTCTCAACAAACAAATGTCCTGAAAGAAAAGAAAAAAGTAATCAATAAAGCAAAATTTACTGCGTTAATCTTAGTCTGTGGGGCCTATTTATTATGCTGGGTCGGTTATGTTCAGTGGCAAACGACTATTGCCACTTATACACAGGATATTAACATTTCCCTGAAACAATATAGTTTACTTTGGACAATAAATGGGACGCTGATCGTGTTTGGCCAACCGCTTATTCGCCCACTGATAAAGAAGTTCGATCAAAATTTAAAGGGACAAATTATTTTAGGTATATCAATCTTCATAGTGTCCTTTGTGGTGGCTGGAAACGCGAGTGCCTTTAAAGGATTTGTGGCAGCAATGGTGATTATTACTATAGGTGAAATGCTGGTGTGGCCAGCTGTACCAACAATAGCAAATCAGCTAGCACCGAAAGGAAGAGAAGGCTTTTATCAAGGGATTGTGAACTCAACAGCAACAGGTGGAAGAATGATCGGTCCACTTTTAGGTGGTGTCATGGTCGACCTCTATGGAATGTCGATATTATTCTTTGCTTTAATTGGACTATTAGCGATGGCCATCGTGTTAACCACTTTTCATGACCGACTCTTAAAAAGGGAAGAAAGTCTAACCTTATCGCGTGTTTAAACGAGTCTTTATCTATATGATGTTGAAAGATGAAAAGTGTCCGTTAGTGTTTCTGTTTCGCTGCTGTATATAAACAATTAAAAAGAGAGAGTTTGTAACATTTTTTCAGCTTTTTCTGGTAGGATTCACTGTCTAAATGGTCGATTCCATTAAGGATTCCATTCAATTGTAACAAGAGCCAGCAAAAAAAAAGAGAATGACACTTGCAACGGAAGTCATAATCTCATACAATAAGAAACAAACAATAGCTCAACGTTGATAAGGAGCAGTAATGAGGAACTTTCGCATTAGAGAGTTGACGGATGGTGCAAGTCAACCGAAAGGATCATGAACTCGCCTTGGAGTTGTAAACATGAAATAAAGTAGTGTTTACCGTTTGTCCTCGTTACGGATTCGTGAGCCGAGTGCATTTTTGCACTAATTTGGGTGGTACCGCGGGAGAATGACTTTACCTCTCGTCCCTTGTATAAGGGACGGGAGTTTTTTGTTTTGGCTCTTTTCGTATACATTGTGGCTGTTTCGTCAAATTATAGATGGAATCCCCTACTTCTCTATTGATTCCCATCAAAAATAGATGAAAAGCTACCTCGAAACAAAGCAAAATCATCGTTTATAGATTGGTACGAAAAGCAACAACCCTTGTGGAAATAGCCTTTGTTTTTGTACTTCTATTATGATGGAGTTTTCTGATCCTGCGGTTTAAATCGACCTTCCTGCGTTCCGTTTCGACTCTTTACACTGGAAAAAAGAGCTAATGAACAACTTTTTTATTCGAGAATAGGAGGAAAAATAATGAGTTTTAACCATGGTGAAATCGAAAAAAAGTGGCAAAAATATTGGGAGAAAAATCAAACATTTAAAACTGGTGAAGAAGAAGGGAAGCCGAATTTTTATGCCCTAGACATGTTTCCCTATCCATCTGGTGCAGGACTACACGTCGGGCATCCTGAAGGCTTTACAGCTACCGATATTTTGGCTCGTGTCAAACGCATGCAAGGATATAATGTTCTTCATCCAATGGGGTGGGATGCGTTTGGACTTCCAGCTGAGCAATACGCACTTGACACAGGAAATGATCCAGCAGAATTCACTAAATTAAATGTAGAGAACTTTACCCGTCAAATTAAAGAATTAGGATTTTCTTATGATTGGGACCGTGAAGTGAATACAACAGATCCAACTTATTATAAATGGACACAATGGATTTTCACAAAGCTTTATGAAAAAGGGCTGGCATATGTCGATGAGATTCCTGTGAATTGGTGTCCGGCACTTGGGACCGTTTTGGCAAATGAAGAAATTAAAGACGGAAAAAGTGAGCGTGGTGATCACCCCGTTGAACGTCGTCCAATGCGTCAATGGATTCTAAGAATCACCGCGTATGCTGATCGACTTTTAGAAGACCTAAATGAAGTTGATTGGCCAGAGAGCATCAAAGATATGCAGCGAAACTGGATTGGTCGTTCAGAAGGCGGAGAAGTGACTTTTAGCATTGCTAATCATGATGAATCTTTCGCAGTCTTTACGACACGACCAGATACCATTTTTGGTGCAACCTATGCAGTATTGGCACCAGAACATCCATTTGTAGACTCCATCACAATTACTGAGCAAAAAGAAGCAGTCGAAGCCTATAAGGATAGTGTAAAAGCAAAAAGCGATCTTGAACGTACGGATTTGGCTAAAGATAAAAGTGGTGTATTTACAGGTGCTTATGCGATAAATCCAGCAACAGAAGAAAAAATGCCAATCTGGATCGCCGATTATGTGCTAATGAGCTATGGATCAGGAGCGATTATGGCAGTGCCTGCTCACGACGAGCGAGACTATGAATTTGCCCAAAAATTTGATCTGCCGATTCGAGAAGTGGTTTCAGGTGGAGATATTAGTAAAGAAGCTTACACGGGTGAAGGGGACCATATTAATTCAGACTTCTTAAATGGTTTGGGAAAAGAAGAGGCCATCAAACAAGCTATTTCTTGGCTTGAAAAAAAAGGAATTGGGACCAAAAAGGTGACGTATCGCCTTCGAGATTGGCTCTTTAGCCGTCAACGTTACTGGGGCGAGCCGATTCCAGTCATTCATTGGGAAGATGGCACGAGTACGGTCGTGAAAGAAGAAGACCTGCCACTTGTGCTCCCAAAAACAACCGAAATTAAACCATCCGGCACCGGGGAATCGCCACTAGCAAATATCGAAGAGTGGGTCAGTGTTGTCGATCCTGAAACAGGTAAAAAAGGACGTCGTGAAACGAATACAATGCCACAATGGGCAGGAAGTTGCTGGTATTACCTTCGTTATATTGATCCTCATAACGAAGAGAAGCTAGCGGATCCAGAAAAATTGAAAAACTGGCTACCTGTCGATATGTATATAGGCGGAGCAGAACATGCCGTTCTTCACCTGCTTTACGCACGTTTTTGGCATAAATTCTTATATGATATTGGTGTGGTTCCAACGAAAGAGCCATTCCAAAAGCTCTTCAATCAAGGCATGATTCTAGGTGAAAACAATGAAAAAATGAGTAAATCAAAAGGCAATGTCGTCAATCCCGATGAAATAGTCGAAAGCCACGGAGCGGACACTCTTCGTCTTTACGAAATGTTTATGGGACCGCTTGAAGCTTCGATTGCATGGTCGGAAACAGGTCTTGACGGGGCACGTCGCTTCCTTGATCGTGTCTGGCGTTTGCTTGTTAATGAAGATGGATCACTAAGCAGTAAAATAAAAGAAGATAAATCAACTGAATTGGAAAAAGTGTATCATCAAACGGTGAAAAAAGTAACAGAAGACTTTGATGGTTTGCGTTTTAATACCGCAATTTCACAAATGATGGTCTTCATCAATGATGCGTATAAAGCAGAAATGCTTCCAAAGGAATATATGGAAGGATTTGTGAAAATGCTTGCTCCAGTCGCTCCGCATATGACAGAAGAGCTTTGGTCCAAATTCGGACATGAAGGGACAATCTCTTATGTCGCTTGGCCGACGTATAATGAAGAAAAATTAGTCGATAATGAAGTGGAAATTGTGGTTCAGATTAACGGAAAAGTACGGATGAAACTAATGCTAGCTACTGACGCAACAAAAGAAGAAATGGAGAAGCTAGCACTTGCTGAAATTCAAGCAGAGCTTGATGGGAAAACGGTACGAAAAGTGGTTGCCGTTCCTGGAAAACTAGTGAATATTGTCGCAAACTAGTCAGTTTATGACACAGCGGAGAAATACCCCGCTGTGTCATTTTTTGGTGGAAGTATTCTGCCTTTATGAGAAGAAATTCCTCTATATATTGTTGTTACTTGATATCAATAGCGATATATTTTAAAAGGCTGTTTTCGCAAAGTTTGTTGCTTTTCGAACCAGTCTATAAACTGTGATATAGCTTTGTTTCAGGCATCATTTCGTATATATTTGATGGAAATCAACGTGAAATGGGAGATTTAATCAAAAATCAGGTGAAAATAGCCACAATGTATACGAAGAGAGCCTTTAAAAAAAAGCCTAAAAGAAAGATAGAATGAAAAGGGTAGGAATTCAGTTATAGGGGGGGAGAAATGATAAAAAAATTAACAGAGAAGGACCATGAGAATGTAATGAGATTACTTTAACTTAAGTCAGCTGAAAATCTCTTTATCATTGGGGACATTGAAGGATTTGGGTATGAACAGGATTTTCAGTCTGTGTGGGGAGACTTTGATGAACAGGGAAATATTCGAGGATATCGATCTGTGGATGATATTCGGTTATTAACAGGTCAAGCAAGTTCGAGCTCAACCATTTTCTTCTTCTCAGCAGCTTTGCTATAATAAAATTCATAAAAGGGAAAGGGTGATGAGTGATGGAACAGGTAAAAACCATTACACCTCAAGAATTAGAAAGTAAACTTAAAAAAGGCGAAGAACTTTATATCGTCGATGTCCGTGAAGATGAAGAAGTGGCAGAAGGAATGGTTAAAGAAGCCAAGCATATTCCAATGGGAAACATTCCTGAGTCATTGGATCAATTTGATAAAGAAAAAGAATATGTGTTTGTCTGTCGCTCTGGTCGCCGAAGCGAAAATGTTTGTTACTTTATGAAGGACCAAGGCTTTAAAGTAGTGAATATGGAAGGCGGCATGTTAGAGTGGGCTGGGGAAACTCAACAGAAACGATAAAATAAAAAACCACCAATGAATGGTGGTTTTTTATTTTTTTGAAGCCTCTTTTTGTGAACTTTGTTTCTCTTAGCATAAGCCTCTTTTTGTACACACTGTGACTATTTCATCTGATTTTTGATTAAATCGCTCATTTCACTGTTTATTTCCATCAAAAATAGACGGATCTAGCTGCAGTGGCTAGGGACTCAGGTCAAATGTCAGTCCACTACGTGAAGCAGGCTTCACTGCGTGTCCTGCCAGATGCCTGCCGTCCCTGGGCGAGCCACTTCCGCTTTTCGTGAACTAGCTGCAGTGGCTTGAGGCTCGGGTCAAATGAATAACTCTCCAGTGATGCAAGCATCACCTGCGAGCTCTTCATTTGCCTGTCGCCTCAGGGCGAGCCACTTCCGCTTTTCTTAGTATGTCAGCCTTCATGCAAATCTGAAATCGCAACCTCTGTTCTTTCTTCTAGCGGTCCTCGCAAATGTACGGTAGCCATTTGTCCATCTTCATTAATACTATCAATCCATACAGGAGTCCCATTATATTTCACAGTGATGTCAGCTGATGAAGAATAGATTTGTTTCGCTCTTCTTAAGTCCATAGATGTTCCTCCTCTAATGTTTTCGGTTTATTTTGTGGAAAACGGCTAGTTTTATTCTTCAAGTAACAACGAATATTGTCCATTAGAGCTAATATAATGATAAAAATGGGGCGAGGAGTGAAAAAATGATACAAGTAAAAGTGTTCGATTTTGAACATGAGAAAGACTTAGAAAAAGAAGTGAATTCTTTTTTAACTGATTTTCCTTCACGAGATATTGTGGATATCAAATTCAATGTAGCCGTCTCGACGGAAGCAGGAGAACAATTTTATTGTTTTTCGGCTATGGTCATATATAGGGATTAGGAATAGAGGTTTTGGGTAGTTAGATGGTTAACAGTAACACTGAATAAGAGTAGTGAAAAATCGAGTAGGAAATCTCTTAGGTTTCGGCTCGATTTTTTATTGTTTTTTGGTGTTCATATAGAGAGTGATTGGCTTGGTGCACTTTAACGTAGAAAAGGACTAGTTGATGAGGAGTCTTTTAATCCGCAATCAGACGATTTCGCAAATGAGCAGGTTAGTAAAGAAGGGTATTGGAAAACAACGAAGAAATTATTCATTATTATTTGGGTTTTTAAGGAGGAGAAATGAATAGTAATGAGACAATAAACGTGGAGGTTCTTCTAAAATCCGTGGTATCAGTCACGAACAAGTTTGTATATTGATAGCAAGAGACAAAGGACTGGAACACTATCGCTTTAAATCAGATGGTACTGAGCGTGTTAAAGGGCTTTACCTTATACAAAATGTTAATAACTATCACAGTCGATTAAAAGGATGGATGCAACGATTTAATGGTGTGACAACAAAATACCTCGACTATTATTTGAGTTGGTTTCAATTTTTAGATGTTGTAATTCATCGTAATGACGATAAAACAATTATCAAAATGATTGTCGAAAGCTGTTTATTTAATACCAATGAATCTTATGTTAGGTTTAAATTATCAGAATTTACCATTTAAGCAACCTGTTACAATTATACGAAAGATGTGGTGGATAATTTGGCTTTATTTATCGGGGGATTGCTTATTTTCTGGGGAATCCTTGTCCTCTATTTCTCTTTGTTCAAAATGAAAAAAGAGGATTTTAAAGATAAGGGTGCTATCGGTGCAAATGGACATATTGAGTTTGAATTTTTATTTAGATGATTAAGTAGACTTCCATCTGGTGTAATTAAGGAATTCACATTATTAATTGGAATCGTATTCGTTATTTTTGGAACAGTTATCATAATTTGAAAAGGCTCTTTTCGTATCCTTTGTTACTATTGGCACAAAGAAAAAAACAGCTTTTGAAAAAGGACTTCAATTTCATCGAAGTCCTTTTCTTATTTTAATTATCAACAATAATGTTTAACTGAGCCAAATAATAAGAAAGAAATAATTCGATAAACCTTACTGTCTTTTTTTACTAAGAGTAACAAATTTTTCGAAAAGAGCATTATTTATTTACAAATAATGCAGCATTTGTTCCTGCTAGACGTCCGGTCACAAGTGCCGAGGTAATATTATAACCGCCCGTATATCCGTGGATATCCAATACTTCTCCGCATAAATACAAGCCTTTCGTTTTCTTAGAAGCCATCGTTTTCGGTTCGATTTCTTTGACTGAAACACCGCCCCCTGTTACAAAGGCCTTGTCGAGAGAAAGGGTGCCATGAATTTGGATGTTGAACTGCTTACAGAGAGTAGCGAAAGTTCGTTTTGCTTCTGATGGGATTTGTCCACCTTGTGCACCTGGATCAATGTTAGCTTGCTCGAGTAAAAACAATAAATAACGCTCTGGAACAAGCCCTTTAAGGCTGTTTTTAACAGCTTTTTTGGGTTCATCGGATAGCATTTGATGGATGGTTTCAAAAACAGATTGTCCGTTTTGATCCGGCAATGCGTCAATACTCACATATACAAAATTCTCTTTGCTCTTTTTTAGTTCTTTTACCACGTACTGTGAACAACGTAAAACAGCCGGTCCGGAAAGACCAATATGTGTGAATATCATGTCCATTTTATGAGTAACGACTGGTTTTCCGCGTTTATTTAGTACACTGAGTGCAATATCACGCAATGCTAGTCCTTGAAGTGTTTTTTCTTGAATAAACGGTTCCTTGGATGTTAGTGGAACTTCAGTAGGGAACAGTTCAGTGACGGTATGACCGGCTTTTTCAGCCCAAGGATAGCCATCTCCAGTTGAGCCTGTATGTGGAACGGATTTCCCACCTACAGCAAGCACGACCGATTGACAGTGGATTATCTCACCATCTTTTAGCTTAATCCCAGCGGTTTGATTATTCTGATAGAGAACTTCATCTACAGGGGTATTCGTTCGAATGGTGACATTCAATTCAGCTAAGCGATTCAATAAAGCATCTACAACAGATTGGGCTTTATTCGATACGGGAAACATTCGTCCGTGATCTTCCTCCTTGAGCTCTACCCCTAGCTTTTCGAAAAAAGTAATTATATCTTCATTATTAAAGACGGAAAAAGCGCTAAATAAAAAACGACCATTCCCGGGGATATGTTTAATAATTTCTTCTACTGGTAAACGATTCGTGACATTACAGCGTCCACCACCAGAAATCGCTAATTTTCTCCCCAGTTTATTTCCTTTATCAATCAGCAGAACCTTTCCACCATGTTCACCGGCTGCAATGGCAGCCATAAGTCCAGATGGGCCCCCGCCGATAACTACTACGTCAAATTTCATTGTTTTTCACCAACTTTTTAAGTGCTTTTCCTATTTTATGACGGTTTTAAGGAATGAGCAATGTTTATTAAAGGATCTTTTCGCATACTGTGTTGCTCTAGCATACAAAACGGATAGCAACACACCTTTCTTTCCGTCTATTTTTGATGGAAAGAAACAGCAAAAATGGAGGAATCCATCTAAAATAAGACTAAAGAGCAACAATGTATACGAAAGAGACTTACGAATACAGCCTTATTAAAAAAATTGTCATTCGAGAGACAGAAGTGTACACTACACATAGTGTATATTTTGACTAAGATAGTAGGTAGAGATTATATGTCATCCAAATTATTTAGAGGTACCCTTATTTTATCGTTAGGAACGTATATTTCCAAATTTCTAGGGTTGTTTTATGTGATTCCGTTTTACGCCCTCATAGGTGGAGAGGATAACGCCGCTTTATATACATATGGCTACACACCATATACGATATTTTTAACAGTTGCTACAGCTGGTGTTCCTTTAGCTGTATCAAAGTTTATTTCGAAGTATAATACGCTAGGTGAATATGAAGTGGGAAGGAAGCTGTTTCGTTCAGGACTGCTTGTGATGACCTTAACGGGAATATTGTCATTTATAGTGATGTATGTATCGGCTCCTTTTTTGGCGGAAATCACGATTCCAAATGATGAACAAAAAGTAGCCGTTGCTGATGTGACGACCGTTATCCGGGCTGTCAGCTTCGCGTTAATCATTATTCCTTTTATGAGTTTAATTCGTGGTTTTTTTCAAGGTCATCAATCGATGGGACCTTCTGCCGTTTCTCAAGTGGTGGAGCAAATTGTTCGAATCGCCTTTTTATTGGCAGGAGTTTATGTGGTTCTTAACTTGATGGATGGGAATTTAACCACTGCGATTGCGGTGGCGACGTTTGCGGCAACGGTTGGAGGTATCGCTTCATTGGCAATTCTGGGTTGGTATTGGTTCAAACGAAAACCCGGACTCGATACGATGTTGGAAGAGAATCCAGGAAGCATCGATGTTTCGTATAAAGAAATGTACAAAGAAATTCTGATTTATTCCGTTCCATTTGTTTTTGTCGGACTAGCCAATCCATTATTCCAAATTATTGATCAATTTACCTTTAATAAAGCAATGGGAGCAATTGGACTTGCGGCAGGTGCGGACAGAGCATTTGGAGTTTTAAACTTTAGTTCTCATAAGTTGGTGATCATTCCTGTTTCACTGGCTACGGCGTTTTCCATGACCTTGATTCCTTTAGTGACAGAGTCATTCATCAAAAACGATCGTCGTGAATTGAAACAACAACTTGATCAAACGTTTCAAGTGTTGTTGTATTTAACCATCCCAGCTGCGGTCGGAATATCGATACTTGCAGAGCCAGCCTACACGATTTTTTATGCGCATAGTGAGTTAGGCACAGAAGTTTTAAGGGCATATGCTCCAGTGGCCATTCTTTTTGCGTTGTTTGCTGTAACAGCGGCCATTCTTCAAGGAATCAATGAGCAAAAATATACGATTTTAAGTTTGTTAGTCGGGTTGCTAGTTAAGTTGGTACTAAATATCCCTCTGATTAAAGCATTTGAAACGCAAGGGGCGATTATTGCGACCACTTTAGGATATTTGATTGCCATTATCATTAACCTAGTGGTCATCCGTCATTACGCTGAATATAAATTTACGATGATTTTTAGAAGAGTGCTGTTAATGGGTGCTTTTAATGGCGTGATGGCCTTTGTTGTCTGGATAATCTATCTTCTACTGCAACTGTTCTTAAGTCCAGCGAATACCTTCTCGGCGACAATAATCGTCTCCATTTGTGGGAGTGTTGGCGTGGTCGTTTATTTTTATCTAGGATTTAGAAGTCATTTAATTGATAAGTTATTTGGTGCTCGTGCGACAAAGCTAAGAAGAAAATTACGCTTAGGATCATAGATAAAGTTTGTTCAAGATAAATATTATTGCTTTTCTTTTCCACCATATTGTGGACCTAGTGTGAGGAATGTGAAACATAACCGAGTAAACGTGGATTATATTCGGTGAATCTATGGAGTTCCTTTTTCATAGTGATGTGTACTTGACCTGAAAAATACAAAAAGTGTTTTTTAACAAGGCTGTTTTCACAAAGACTTTTACTTTTCGAACCAGTCAATAGACTGGTAAACAACTTTGTTTCGGGCATTTTTTGGTCTATTTTTGGTGAATATAAACAACAAAAAGAAGGATAGAATCTAAAATCAGATGAAATAGCAACAATGTATACGAAAAGAGTCCTTAACAAAAGCAATAAATATTAAAAAAAAGCTTAAAAAAGAGGTCTTTCTATTGGAAGAGACCTCTTTCGATTTACGTATGTGAGTTATTGGAGTGAGGCTGTGCTCTGCCAGAAGCCTGCCGTCCCTGAGGAGCCACTTCCGCATTTATTGGTATCTAGCTCCGGCGGGTAGCAGCTAAGGGTCAAATAACAGCCCATTACGAAGGTCAGGACCTTCTCCATGGTCTAACATTTGCCCGCCGCTGCTGACCAACCCGCCTCCGCATTTATTGGTATCTAGCTCCGGCGGGTAGCAGCTAAGGGTCAAATAACAGCCCATTACGAAGGTCAGGACCTTCTCCATGGTCTAACATTTGCCCGCCGCTGCTGACCAACCCGCCTCCGCTTTTATTGGTATCTAGCTGCAGTGGCTAGGGACTCAGGCATTTGTCAGTCCACTACGTGAAGCAGGCTTCACTGCGTGTCCTGCCAGAAGCCTGCCGTCCCTGGGCAGCCACTTCCGCTTTTATTGGTACCCGAGTTGTCTTTCTACTCTTTCTAACCTTCTGTTTAGTCTGTTTACTCGGCGGTTTAGGCGTTGGACTTGGCGTTCTAGGCGCACTATTTGGTTTTCGTAGCCACCGCCTCCGTATTCTCCACCATACCCACCTCCCCCGTAGCCAGGGTAGTTTTGTTGTTGTTGGTTTGGAAATAGGATTTCAGGAATTGAAAATTGTTGTCGATAATGCATATGGACACCCTCTTTCGCTCTTTTTATGGTCACTCCTTAGTAGCGTATGTAGTTTGTTGCCTAGTGTATAGGTCATTGCCTAATTGAAATTTGAATAGAAAGGATTGAGGTCGATGAGATTAGATAAATTATTAGCCAATATGGGCTATGGAAGTAGGAAGGAAGCAAAAAAGTTATTAAAAGGAGGAGTAGTCCTCGTTAATGGATCCACAGTAAAAGATGCAAAAACGCATATTGATCCAGAGAGTGATCAAGTTGTTATCAACGGGGAAGAGGTTCATTATAAGGAAAATGTCTATTTGATGATGAATAAACCTCCTGGTGTGATTTCGGCAACAGAGGACCGGAATGATGAGACGGTTATTGATATTCTTCAATTTGAAGATTCTGTTCTAAAGCCATTCCCTGTAGGGCGACTTGATAAAGATACTGAAGGACTCTTACTTATTACGAATGACGGTCATTTATCTCACTCGCTTCTCTCTCCAAAAAAACACGTTCCCAAAACGTATTACGCTGAAATAGCTGGAGTGGTCTCAGAAGAAGACATTCAGGCTTTTAGAGCTGGAGTTATGCTTGACGATGGATATGTTACCAAACCTGGAGAACTCGAAATCATAACTGCTGATGAGCAATCCGAAATATTGTTGACGATTATGGAAGGAAAGTTTCATCAAGTTAAGCGTATGTTTGAAGCTGTGGGGAAAAAGGTCACTTATCTAAAGAGGATTTCAATGGGTCCTTTGAAGTTAGATGAGTCTTTAGCTCTTGGTGAGTACCGGGAGTTAACGGAAAATGAATTAGATTTACTTGCAAATATTCAACAAGAGGAGAAAAATAGTTGAAAGGTGTAGTATCAGCTTGTTAATAAATGGATTATGGAGAGAAAATGAACAACTTGATTATCTGACGAAGCTCTTCTATATAGTTTTTTATGATTGGGATTGTCTAAGAGATAAGAAAAAACCTCACTCATTGAGTGAGGTTTTAGTTGTTTTGCTGGATCGTTTAAGAAATCTTGACCTTTTTTTGAGTTGTTGTCCATCTGCCTCGGCTTGGGCTTTCAACCAAGTCGTTGTATGCTAGAACGTTTAAATCGCGTTGAACCGTACGAGGAGTAATGCCAAATTCCTCGACAATATCCTGAGTTGTAACGATTTCATTGTCTTTGATAAAAACATAAACGGATTTAATGCGCGTAAGCATTCGGTTAGTAGAAGGTTTCAACAAACCACTCCCTCATCATTTTTCCTATGGCATAAGCTATGGATAGTTATGATTGGTCCATGACGTGTTCATCAAATAAAGTTAGGTTCTCTCCGAGCAAACAACTCCTTTAATTAGTATAATAATCAGATAATTTCATACCTCTATTTTACCTCTAAGCGTAAAATAATACTAGAAAAATGTTGAAATTCATAAAAAAAATAATCGTCATTTACAATTAATAAATATTTGTTCATTAAAGTATATATAGAAAGGGGTCAAGTATGAGCACTAATTTCCACTTTTACAATTTTCTTGTCATTTTATTTTTATTTCCACTGAATAGAGTTTAAAATAGATATCATTACGATGTGAAAAATGAATTTTCCATTTGCAAAGGGAAAACTTCCTCGCTGATGGTTAGACAAGCAAATCGTTTTTTGCCAGCTCGACCTCTCAACTAATTCGTTCGATTTATTTTAGTGGAGAATGGGAACGAGTTATAACGGGATAAAGGAGAAATGGTATGACTACGATCAATTGGATGGAAGAAGTGGAAAAAAGAAAAGAAGATTTACTAGCAGATGTCAAATCACTATTGCAAATAAAAAGTGTGCTAGATGAAGAAAATGCAACCGACCTAGCACCTCTTGGAGAAGGAGTAAAAGAGGCACTCGATTTTATGTTGCAACTAGGTGAAAAAGATGGATTTTACAGTAAAAATGTTCAAAACGTAGCTGGACACTTAGAGTTCGGTCAGGGAGACGAATTATTGGGTGTATTATGTCATGTGGACGTCGTACCAGAAGGGGATGGCTGGAGTGTAGATCCTTATAGCGGCGACATAAAAGAAGGAAAGATATTTGCTAGAGGTGCGATAGATGATAAAGGTCCAACGATGGCGGCTTACTATGCAATGAAAATTGTAAAAGATCTGGAGTTACCGCTATCAAAGAGAGTCAGAATGATTATTGGCACGGACGAAGAAAGTGATTGGCGCTGTGTAGATACCTACTTCCAACATGAAGAAATGCCTTCAATGGGCTTCGCACCAGATGCGGATTTTCCAATCATCTATGCAGAAAAAGGGATTGCTGATTTTGATGTGGTCAACCAAACAGTTTCCAACCAACTAGATGAGTGTCCAACATATGAACTGGTTACCTTTCAATCGGGAAGACGTTACAATATGGTTCCAGACTTTGCTAAAGCAGTGATTAATATTGGCGTTGATCCAACCGTTATTTGTCAGTCGTTTGATGACTATGTAAAAAAACAAAAACTTGAAGGAAGCTATTATATAGAAAGTGGACAGCTGTTTATTACACTTAAGGGGATATCTGCCCATGGAAGTGTCCCGAATAATGGGAAAAATGCAGGAATCGCATTAGCAGCCTTTTTACAGACATTTGATTTTGACTTAAATGGACAGAAGTATCTTCTAGCCATTTCCAAGTGGTTCTTCCAAGATGTGAATGGAGAAAAGCTAGGAGTTTATTTTGAAGACAATATCACAGGACCGCTAACCATAAATGTAGGAATCCTTCAATATGATAAGAATGAGGGAGGAAAAATGGGACTTAATATGCGTTATCCTGTAACATTTGATCTTGAACAAAGTATCCAGAAGCTTGAAGCTGTTTTTATTTCAGATGGATATAAGATAATAAACTTTACGGACTCTAAACCGCATCATGTAGATGAAAAAGAAGAGTTAATTGTAACATTGAAGAAAGTATACGAAGAGCAAACCGGAGAAAAAGCAGAGTTAATTTCCATTGGGGGAGGAACATATGCCCGTTCATTAGCAGCTGGTGTTGCTTTTGGACCACTTTTTCCTGGAAGAGAAGATATTGCGCACCAAAAAGACGAATATATGTATATTGAAGACCTGTTAAAAGCCACAGCCATATATGCACAAGCCATTTATGAATTAGCTTCGTCAAACTAAAACAGAGGGGAGAACAGGGAGATGGAGAAAATTTTATTCAATGGGGAAATTCTTGATCGATCTTCGTGCAGAGTTGATTTAGAAGATCGAGGGTATCAATTTGGAGACGGCATTTATGAAGTGATTCGTGTATATGACGGTTCTTTTTTTACCCTTGAGGAACATATGGAGCGACTATATGAGAGTGCTCGTAAATTAAATTTAACACCAACCATCCATGAAGATACTTTAATCTCATTGCTAGAGCAACTAATTGTCAAAAATAGCATTAAAGATGGAATTTTGTATTTACAATGGACAAGAGGTGTAGCAAAGAGACAACATCACTTTCCAACGTCAGACGGAGAAGGTACTCTAATAGCTTACACAAATCAGTTGGAAAGACCTTTGTCTCAGCTGAAAAGTGGTGTGAAAGCTAAGCTTGAAGAAGACATACGATGGCTTAGATGTGATATTAAGAGTCTCAATTTACTTGGAAATCTATTGGCAAAAGAAGCTGCTGTTAAAGCAGGTTGTTTTGAAGCTATTTTACACCGAGGAAAGATAGTGACAGAAGGGTCTTCTTCAAATGTGTATATTGTGAAAAGTGGGAAAATATATACCCATCCCACCTCCAATTTGATATTAGAGGGGATAACAAGAAAAGTACTGAAAAAACTATGTAGGGCAAATAATATTGATTTTATAGAGGAAGAATTCACCATTGAAGAATTGTTATCAGCGGAAGAAGTTATGATTACGAGTACAACTTCAGAAATCATGCCGATTATCCAAATAGACGACAAAGTTATTGGAGATGGAAAGCCAGGAACAGTAGTGACCTTATTACAGGAATGCTTCTACAACGGTATTAATAAAAAAACCTCCTAGAAAAACGTAAAAAACGTGGATGAACAGATTTCATCCACGTTTTTTTACTTCGTAAACACGTCACTTGAAAGATAGCGTTCGCCAGTATCACAAGCTATCCCAATTACCACATCCTCAGGGGTGAGGGTTTTGGCGATTTCAATGGCTGTATAACAAGCAGCTCCTGAGGAAGGGCCAACTAAAATCCCTTCTTCTTTTGCTAATCTGCGTGTGATATCATATGCTTCTTCATCTTTTATTTTATGGATTTTATCATATATGGATTGATTTAGAATGGGCGGGATAAAGCCAGGACTCGTGCCCACTAGCTTATGCTTCCCGGGTTTTCCTCCTGAGAGAACGGGTGACCCAGCAGGTTCTACCACATGAATTTGTATATTCGGATAGTGCTCTCTTAACACTTCTCCTGTTCCAGTGATGGTTCCACCAGTTCCAGCTGTCGCGACAAAAGCAGCGAGTGGTTTTCCAATCTGTTTCATCCCATCAATAATCTCAAGAGCCGTTGTTTTGCGGTGAGCATTTGGGTTGGCTTGATTTTTAAATTGCATCGGCATAAAACTATTTGGGGTCGTTTTTACCAGTTCTTCCGCCTTTTTGATGGCACCAGGCATTTTTTCAGCGCTAGGTGTTAGCACTACTTCCGCTCCGTAGGCTTTGAGTAGATTGATCCGTTCTTGGGTAGAAGAATCAGGCATGACGAGAATCGATTTATAGCCTCGTGCGGCTGCATTCATTGCTAGACCGATACCAGTGTTGCCGCTAGTAGGTTCAATTATCGTAGCTCCTTTTTTTATCAGACCTGCTTGTTCAGCTTCAAGAATCATTTGGAAGGCAGCACGATCCTTTACACTTTTACTTGGATTATAAAACTCAAGCTTTAAATAAATTGTTGCACCATCTGAAGGACTTAAGGAATTTAATTTAACTAAAGGCGTATCACCAATAAGGTCGGCAATGTTGTGAACAACTTTCATGTAAAACGTCCTTTCTGCACAAAATATAGATTATCTTCTATCTTACCTATTTAGGACAGGGCAATCAACCAATCGAATTTGATGAAAAATTTCTACCTCTTGATGAAAAGTTTGCTAAAATATGAATAACCATGTTGGTAAGAAAGGGTTTTCTGATGAATGAACATTATTTCCTTGCTTTACCGTTGACGAGTTCGCTGAAACAGGAGATACATTGGTGGACTGCAAAGATTCAACGAGACTGGCCGTTTCTTCAATGGGTTCATCCGCAAGACTATCACCTAACCCTAATATTCTTAGGGAAAGCAACTTCTAAGCAGTTGGAATCCATTTGTCAAAAGTTGAAAGAGGTTCCTTACGATCGTTTTAAGATACAAATTCATGAGATTGGAACTTTCGGTAATGAGGAAAAACCTCGTATTTTATGGGCTGGAGTGGAAGACAACCCAGTACTTTGTTCTCTTCAAGCTTATGTTTATACAGTATGTAAACAAGAGGGGATCCCATTGGAAGCACGTCAATTCACCCCCCATATAACTTTGGCTAGAAAATGGGGAGGAGAGAATGTTTTTTCACTGAATGAAATTCAAAATGATTTTGTTTTCACTATGAAAAAATCACCTATGGTGGTAGAAAACATCGTGCTCTATCGAACCCACATGAATCAATCACCAAAATATGAAGCAATACAGCGTTTTCCTTTAAATCGTTAGAAGAAAGGCAAGGACGATGGCTCAATTACTTAAACTTCAAGATTATGTATCAAGGTATGAAATGGATTTATATCGATATCCCTCTCAGTTTGTACGATTGAAGAAACAACAATGGGATAAAACGTATCAAACGTGGGAATTAGGCGAGAAGCACCATTTGTTGCAACGGCTAGAAAACCTCCCCACAGTTTCCCCTGAACGAACGTTTTTTAGAAAATTCAAATCATATTTTTCAAAAGGAAAAGAGATAGAAAGAACACTCTTTGATCAGCGAGATATGGAAGCTGATGAGGGGTTCACTTTTGAGACGTCTTTTCATACTCTTCCCGTAGAAGAAGATGAACTAAAAAAACATTTTTTGGATCAGCTCTTTCAATTCCAAATGAAATGGGCAAGCTCAACCTTAACAGAGAAATCCTATATTGATTCTAGCTACTATCGGGATGACAACTTAAGATATCTTCTACAGCGTTTTCCGGATACATATCTGGTGTTTTACAATCCTGTTTTACAGCTGAAAAATGCACCTGTTGAACTGGAAATCCTCGTACTTACGCCAAAAGAATTAATATGCATTACGATGCTTGAAAGTAATGACGGAACGGCATATATCGGAAGTAATGAACGGTTTTGGATTGAAAAATATAAAGATAGAGAAAAAAAGATACTAAATCCCGTTATTTCGTTAAATAGAATGGAAAAGATTATCAAAAACATCTTGTCTATTCATTCAGTAGATTTACCGGTAAAGAAGCTCATTTTATCACGTAATGGCTTTCTTGATTATCCTTCCGCTCCCTATCATGTTGAACTAGTGGACCAACGTAAATATCCACAATGGTTTGAAGAAATGAGGATGTTTCGGTCGCCATTAAAAAATGTACAAATACGAGCAGCTCAAGCGGTATTATCCTATTGTCAAACCACAAGCTTTAAACGTCTTGAATGGGATAATGACGAAGATAGGGATTTTTCAAAGGGAGATTAGAATTCGGAATGCGTACTGTTTTTATTGTGAATCCTCAGGCGAGAAATGGCTATTCTCTAAAGAAGTGGAAAGAGCTTGAAAGTGAGCTCTACACCAAATTAGAGAATGTTGAAATTTATTATACAAAATACCAAAATCACGCGAAAGACCTAGTAAAAGAAATGGAACAATCATTCAAAGATGAACAAGTAATGGTTGTGGCAGTCGGAGGTGATGGCACTGTTCATGAAATCATTAATGGGGCCATCTTAAAAGAACACCTAGTAATAGGGTGTATTCCCGGTGGTTCGGGTAATGACTTTATGAAAGGCTTTGGTCAGGGAAGAACGATGAAGGACTCATTATCTATCCTTATTGACCAAATTAAACGGCAAGGAGGCAGCCAAAGTTTTGATTGTGGAGCGTACCGCTTGGGGAAGTATCAGCAGGGTTTCTTTGTGAATAATATGGGAGCAGGGTTCGATGCTCAAGTCGTGAAACGAGCGAATGCTTCGGTAGTGAAAAAATGGTTAAATCGTTTTTCGCTTGGAAAGCTGATATATGCTTTTTATTTATTAAAAGAATTATTTTTCTTTAAACCAGAGACCCTTCAAATCAAAGTAGATGAAGAAACCTATTCTTTCGATGACACTTGGTTTGTTTCCATTTCAAACCAGCCTTTCTACGGGGGAGGTATGAAAATTGCTCCGTATGCCAATCCAACAGATGGACTTTTAGATATAACAGTGGTGCATAAAGTGACTAGACTGAAATTATTATTTTTATTTATGACGGTATATACAGGAAAACATCTACAATTAAAAGAAGTAAAGAGTTATCAAGGAAAACAAATCGTTGTTCACTCAGAAAGTGATTTACAGGTTCATGCCGATGGCGAAGAAGTGGGTAGAATAAATGGTCAATCTAATGATCAGTTGTCCATTACAGTACAGGAGAAAAGTTGGAAAATGCTTTAAAAGTAGGTGAAAAGGTTGCTTTCAATTAGTCGAATGTTTGAAGCATATTTAGATGACATGAATTTAGTCACTATATTGGTACCATACAGCTATTTTGATGGAAAGAGTACATCCTTTTCGTTATGCTTCAAAAATGACGTGTGGGACATGCAAATTAAAGAAATGATTCACTTAGAAGAACACATGAAATATCTATGTGAAACTAACGTAGGCATTGAATTTGGTAAAACATATAAGGTGAAAGATGAACGAGGAACGGAGACCGACCTACAAATAGGGGCGGTTATTCGAACACAGCGTTTTGATGAACTTTTTTACTATGAAGGCAATGACTTAGGTGCCAATATTATGGCAAATGGAACACAGTTTAAACTATGGGCTCCAACAGCTACAGCTGTGAGGGTTCGATACAAATCTTGCTTGACGTCTAAAGAGCAGGAGCAGGACTTAGAGAGGCAAGAAAATGGAGTGTGGGCTCTTCAGGCAAAAAGAGATTTAGAAGGCTATTATTATCGCTTTTTAGTATGCATCAATCTCAACTGGCAAGAGGCAGTTGATCCGTATGCAAAGTCCCTATCAGCAAATAGCGAGTGGGGCGTGATAGTCGATATGCACAAAACACTTCAGTTGAATTCACCACCGCCTCCATTCGCAAGCCCAACGGAAGCAATTATCTATGAGGTTCATATTCGAGATTTCACGAGTCACCCTAATAGTGGTGTGATGAATAAAGGAAAGTATGTTGGACTGAATGAGAGTGAGACAAAGACAGACGATGGTTATTCAACAGGGTTTACGTATTTAAATGATCTAGGTATTACGCATGTTGAATTATTACCAGTAAATGATTTTTTTGGTGTCGATGAGTTAAATCCTAGTAAGCAATACAACTGGGGATATAATCCATTATTCTTTAATGTACCCGAAGGATCATATGCGACCAATCCTACTAATCCCTATCAGCGAATCAATGAATTGAAACAAGTGATTCAACATTATCATTCGCATGATTTGCGAGTGATTCTAGATGTAGTTTATAACCATGTCTACATTCAGGAAACATCTAGTTTCGAAAAGACAGCACCCGGGTATTTCTTTCGCCATGATGCCTTTGGACTACCTTCGGATGGAACAGGAGTAGGAAATGATTTTGCGTCAGAAAGATTGATGGCGAGGAAATTTATTGTTGATTCTATTGTGTTTTGGCTGAAGGAGTATAAAGTCGATGGGTTTCGATTTGACTTGATGGGGAATTTGGATTTAGAGACCATGAAAAGAGTGAAACATACAGTAGAGACCATCCACTCAGGTGCTTTGTTATTAGGAGAGGGCTGGGACTTACCAACGACCTTGCCTCTTGATCAGAAAGCAACGAGTAAGAATGCAGCCAAATTAGCCGGCGTTTCGTTTTTTCATGATATATTCCGTGATGCGGTTAAAGGAAGTACATTTTACTTGATGGAACCAGGTTACGCTCTTGGAAAATGGGGAGTGGAAAAGAAAATAGTATCCTTACTTACTGGCAATATGGTGTTTGAGAACCAAAGAGCAAGCGAACTGGATGTAAGTCAAACCGTTAATTACGTAGAGTCGCATGATAATCATACCCTATGGGACAAAATTATTGGGATCTTTCCTGATGAACCGGAATTTAATAAGCGACGACATCGGCTTGCAACTTGCCTTGTGTTGCTTAGTCAAGGAACCCCATTCTTGCATGGGGGACAGGAGTTTTTCAGAACCAAAAAAGGCGTCGAAAATAGTTATAATTCACCAGATAATATTAACTGGTTTGATTGGACACGACGAGTAGAACATGATGATAATATTCAATACATTAAAAGCATTATTTCATTAAGAAAACATCAAAAAGCGTTTCAATTTCATTCAATAGAACAAATTCAAAAACATATCACAGTGCTTCAAGCAGAACATGGAATTGTAGCGTTACATTATCACCATATCGAGCAGTATGGACCGTGGGAAGAGATGATTGTTGTGTTTCATTCAGGAAGTCAACCCCAAAAAATTCAATTACCTAAAGGAAAGTGGCATGTTATTGCGAATGATAAGAAAGCTGCATTGACTCCATTTGAATTTAATGTAGAGCACGAAGTAACCCTAGCTCCATTTTGTGTCAATATTTTCTGTGGAAAATAGCAGATTTTGACGAAGCCTTGACGAATCATAGGGAAAAAAGATAAAATTCAAAGAAGATAGCTATTGTTGCCCACTTTTTTCAATAGCTGTCTTTTTCTTTTTAATAGGCTCTTTTCGTAGCCTTTGTTGCTCTTGACACAAAGAAAATACAGGCAGTAGGTTTTTTTCGATTGATTTCTTCCTTTTTATCTAGAAATGTATTATCTATTATTCGAACAGCACCAATGTTTACGAAAAAACAGCCTAAACTAAAGTGATAATATAACTATTTGAAAATGAGATAAACATAGTATTAATGTCTTATTGCTCTCTATAGAATTTCCGCTAGTATCAGCGATACAATTGAAGGTGACTTATGTTGGAACATTTATTTGATCATGAATGGGAAATAACACCTGCAGGAGGAGCCACAGGTGAAGCTTTTTTTGCACAGCGAGAAGAACAAAAACTTTTTTTGAAAAGAAATTCTTCACCTTTTTTAGCTGTGCTCTCTGCAGAAGGAATTGTTCCAAAATTAATTTGGACAAAGCGCCTTGAAAATGGAGATGTGATTACGGCTCAGCAGTGGCTGAATGGGCGAGAATTAATAGCAGAAGAAATGAAACAAGATAAAGTAGCAAAATTATTAAATAAAATTCATAGTACAAAACCGCTTCTTAGTATGTTGCAAAGGTTACAAGTTGAGCCCTTTCGTCCTGAGCAGATGCTGTCTGAAATTGAAACAAATCTTGAGAGTGAGGTTGTTCACTTACCAATTGTGAAAGAAGCGATTGAATTTCTTCAACAAGAAATTAAGCAAATTCATAATGAGGAATTTGTGGTTTGTCATGGAGATGTCAATCATAACAACTGGTTGCTTTCAGATTACAACCAGTTGTATTTAATCGATTGGGACGGGGCTATGATAGCGGATCCGGCAGTTGATTTAGGTCCACTGTTATATTGGTACATTCCGGTAGAAGAGTGGGAGGTATGGTTACAGCAGTACGGCTTAAAATTAACTGATTCTCTTCTTCTCAGAATGAAATGGTATGTGGTTTCACAAACATTACTTTCCGTTCAGTGGCACAAAACAAAGAGCCGTTTTCATGAAATGAATCATTGGATTGAATACCTGCATAGAATTCTTTAAGTTAAGGAATTTACGTCATTCACCCAACTTTGAAGATTTTCTTGATGAGACTGAATGTGCTCATTCAAGTGGTGAGTTCCTTTGCCCTCTTGGCTATATTTGTAAATTTCTTCTAAAGCAGATTTTACCTGATGGTTTACACCTCCATTCACCATTAATGATTTAACTAAACGTTCTACCTGCTCACATTCTGCTACAGATCCACAGCAATCTGTAAGGTGATTATTTAATATATCAGTAAGTAAATCCATTTGGTTTTGTTGATTTAACGGCATTAATACGATTCCACCTTTCACGATAATTTGTTAAAAAGGAATTCACACATAGTGTGTGAATTCCTTTTTAGATTATACGAACGGAAAAAAGGTTGCGAGAAATGTATGGTCATGTTATGTTTTGAACGATACAATTATAGAAAGGTGAGTCCTAATGCGATTACGACATAAGCCATGGGCTAAAGATAAACTAAATTCATATCCTCAATATGCTATTGGTACTCCCCAAGAGCATAAGGGAAACTGGCATGAGGTTTTCGAAGATAATCAACCAATTCATATAGAAGTAGGAACGGGAAAGGGCCAATTCATTACAGAAATGGCAAGAGCGAATCCTTCCATCAATTATATTGGCATTGAGTATTATGAAAGTATAATAATTACGGCGCTCGATCGATTAATTGAAGCAGAGCTTCCAAATGTGAAGATTTTAAGTGTGGATGCACAAAATTTAGAGGATTACTTTGCGGATGGTGAAATAGACCGAGTATATTTGAATTTTTCGGATCCTTGGCCAAAAGCTCGGCATGCAAAAAGACGGTTAACCCATGAAAGTTTTTTACGTATATATGAAAATATTCTTGTGAACGAAGGGGAAATTCACTTTAAAACCGATAATCAAGGTTTATTTGAGTACTCTTTGCAAAGTTTTTCTTTTTACGGACTACCGTTAACCTATGTGAGTCTTGATTTGCATCAAAGTGACTTTGAAGGAAATATTATGACTGAGTATGAAGAGAAATTCTCTTCCAAAGGTCAAAGAATTTATCGAAGTGAAGTTCGTTATCCTAAAAAATAATAACTTAAATCCAAAGATAAAAAGCCATGGGAATGGTTTTTTATCTTTTTTTTGCACTTATCGTATATATTCTTGCTCTTTCATTTAATTTTTATATGGAATCCTCCATTTTGCTGTTGATTTTCATCAAAAATAGACGGAAAGATGTCCCTAAACAAAAGCAACCAACTTTGCGGAAATAGCTTTTTTAACATTAGGTTGAGTCAAGATCTCTGCACTTTTAATTGCAAAATTTAATAATGTGGATTTTTTTCTTGTGAGTATCTTACATGATACAATGGAGAAAAGAATGGGGGGATAGTAGTGGAACAATTAACACTTGGAGATATAACTTTTACATGGCTTAACGGTGGAGTTACACATATGGATGGTGGAGCAATGTTTGGCGTAGTCCCTAAGCCACTATGGTCAAAAAGATACGATTGTAATGAAAAAAATCAGATAGAGCTAAGAACCGACCCGATATTTTTTCAATATATGGGCAAAAACATTATGATTGAATCTGGGATTGGTGTAAATCGGCTAACAGAGAAACAAAAGCGAAATTATGGAGTGGAAGAAGAATCTTCCGTTGAAGCATCGCTTGCAAAACTCGAAATTAAGCCGGAGGAAATCGATATTATTTTAATGACGCATATGCATTTTGACCATGCATCTGGTTTATCGAAACAAGAAAATGGAGAATTATTCTCTGCTTTCCCAACGGCGAAGATCTATACATCGGAGACGGAATGGACAGAAATGCAGAGCCCTAACATTCGCTCACAAAATACATATTGGAAGGACAACTGGACGGCCATTCAGCATCAAGTTAGCTCTTTTCAAAACGAGATAGAAATATTACCAGGGCTGAAGATGATTGAGACAGGTGGTCACAGTGACGGACATTCAATCATCACCATTGAATATGAAGAACACAGACTGATTCATATGGCTGATATCATGCCAACACATGCTCACCTAAATCCTTTATGGGTACTAGCATACGACGATTATCCAATGAAATCAATTCAAGCAAAAGAAAAGTGGATTTCAAAAGCAAAGGCTGAAAATTATTGGTTCTTGTTTTACCATGATGCTCAGTATCGTGCCCTTAGATTAAATGAACAAGGAGAAGCGCTTGCTGAGGTGAAAAGAGGGAAGTGAAACCTGGTTATATTAGCGGAGGACTAGTTTGATTCATTGGACCTTCAAGCTTCCATCAGTAGGAGAGGTATGAGAGATTAACTCAGAAGGAAAAGAGGTCAAAAACCTATTTGTAGAAGGGTTCTGGCCTCTTTTTCGTCTAATATAGACCGTTTTAGTACTATCAACCTAAAAAGACGGTTTTTTTCTGATTTTGGACTTTGCGTAAATTACTTGGCTAGAGACTCATCCAGTATAGATTTTTGCTATTCACATTTGGATGGTTTCTTTATTAAGAGAAATATACTGCTGTGAAAAAAGACAAACTTTGCGAAACAGACTAAATTAATCATTAAGCAGGTTTATTTATTCATAAGAGAAATATCCATAATCGTTCCAGTATGAGCATCGGCAATAAATTCAAAATGTTCATTTTGACCGTTTCGATGACGTGAAATTCCCCCCCGAAATATTTCTTTTGTCATGGGTGCTAATTCATATTTTTCTGGTTCCATATGAATCCAAGAACCATTGATTGGTCCTTTTACTTTAAATGATTCTTTTACTTGATGAAGGACTTTTTCTGAAGAGATATACGTTTTATTTTTCATGCTTTCTCTATAGAGATAGGCTCCTGCTACTCCAACCGCGGCTCCAAATAATACAGATTTCCAGTTCATCTACATTCCCTCCAATTTGGCTATAGTATTAGTATACAAAACTTCTGAGTTGTATTCATCTATAAATAAGCAAAGGGAAGGGATGGAACGACAAAAGTGGAAACGAAGAGGATTCTTCAGTACAATAAGAGGTGACATAAAGAAAAGGAGCAGGATAATGAATAACGATACACTACAATTATTTCGTACTTTAACTGAATTACCAGGAGCACCGGGCAATGAGCATCTCGTTCGCAAATTTATGAAAGAACAACTTAGTACATATTCTGAAGAAATTATTCAAGATGGGTTAGGGAGCATTTTTGGTGTGAAAAGAGGAGAGGAAAAAGGACCAACAGTAATGGTAGCAGGTCATATGGATGAAGTAGGATTCATGGTTACTGCAATTACTGACAACGGAATGATTCGTTTTCAAACCCTGGGTGGTTGGTGGAGTCAAGTCTTGCTTGCTCAACGTGTTCAGATTATGACAGATGCTGGGCCAATAATAGGTGTGATTGGCTCAATTCCTCCTCATTTGTTATCTGAAGAAGCACGAAAAAAACCAATGGAAATAAAAAATATGCTTATTGATATTGGAGCAGACGATCAAGATGATGCTAAAATGATTGGCATCAAACCAGGTCAACAAATCTTGCCAATCTGTCCTTTTACGCCGATGGCAAATGAGAAAAAGATATTAGCAAAAGCTTGGGATAATCGGTACGGCTGTGGGTTAGCGATTGAACTGTTAAAAGAACTGAAGAATGAAACCTTACCGAATGTCCTCTATTCAGGAGCGACTGTCCAAGAAGAAGTGGGGTTACGGGGGGCGCAAACGGCAGCAACGATGATTAATCCGGATATATTCTTTGCCTTAGATGCTAGTCCAGCTAATGATATGTCAGGGGATAAAAATGAATTTGGTCAACTTGGTAAAGGGGCATTACTTCGTATCCTCGATCGCTCTATGGTTACGCATCGTGGGATTAGAGAATTTATTTTAGATACGGCAGAGTCACATAAAATACCGTATCAGTACTTTGTTTCACAAGGTGGAACCGACGCTGGACGAGTTCATATGTCTAACGAAGGGGTACCGAGTGCTGTTATTGGTATTTGTTCTCGTTATATTCACACACATGCTTCTATGATACATGTAGACGATTACGCTGCTGCAAAAGAGTTAATCGTCAAGCTTGTAAAAACTTGTGATTCTTCGACCATTGAAACCATACGCCAAAATAGTTAACAAGGAAGCCTAAGCAGATGCTTAGGCTTTTTTTAGGAAGGCATTTTTCGCAAAAATTGTGGCTTTTCGGATAGGGATATATCCCCTGATTTGTATGACTTCGTGCTCTTTTCCTAGTGGAAAATTCTTCATTTCTAGATAAAAAGGAAGAAATCAATCGAATAAAACCCGAATGCTTGTTTTTCTTTGTGTCAAGATCAACAAGGTATACGAAAGAGCCTCATGAAAAAGATAATACCATTTTGCCTTAGCCTAGGCAGGTAGCATCTACGGTAAAGAATACATTGCTAAATTAAAGGAGTTTTTTATTTGAAGATAGCGATTGGTTCCAAAAATCCAGCAAAGGTGAAAGCAGTAGAAGAGGCTTTCAGAGAGAATGGTCGTGTTTATGAACTCGTGTCCATCCAGACAAACTCAGGTGTAAATGACCAACCGTTGACAGATGAGGAGACATTAAAAGGGGCGATAAATAGAGCGGAGCGTGCCCGGTTAGCGACAGAAAGTACGATTGGAATAGGACTAGAAGGAGGTGTCACTGAAACGATTGCGGGGTTGGCCCTTTGTAATTGGGGGGTTCTTTCGATGGAAAATGAGTCCCCGATTATTGCAGGGGGAGCTCGGTTTTTATTGCCTGAAGAGATGTCCACTCGACTTAGACAGGGAGAAGAGCTAGGTCCCATCATGGATGAATATTGTCAAACAAAAGATGTCTCTAAAAAGGAAGGAGCTGTAGGAGTCTTCTCCAATGGAAAGATTTCGAGACAACAAATGTTTGAGCATGTCCTGAATCTTTTAATTGGTCAATGGGAGTATCGATGCAAAAGCAATAAGGGACCAACTCAGTACTGAGTTGGTCCCTTATTGGAGTCCAAGTGAAATTCTTGAAGTAGCATTGGTCAAGCTACAGTGGCTTATGGCACGGGAGAAAAAGACAGCCACAAGCTTTGCGAAAATAACCTATTTTTCACTCATTTTCGAATACGTAGGTAAGAACTTGTAGGGCTTGATCAATGGTTTCTACTGTAACAGTAACTTTTTGGGAAAGTTCTTTTAATGGGTGGTGCAAGTTCTTTGGACGTATTAGTATTAATGGCTTTCCGAGAGCGATTGCTGTACTAGCATCCATGGCACTATTCCATTGTTTATATTTTTCTCCAAAGAGTGCGATAACAATATCGGATTTACCTAATAATACTTGTGTACGGAAATTATTAATACTCGATGCAACCTCATCCTTAGCAATGGGGGTATGTTGCTCACCGAGGATGTCCTCTCCAACTGAGTCTGATCGTTCATGGTTTTCCATCGGACCGACAAATGAAAGCGGTAGGCTAAGTGAACTAGCTTTTTCTTTTACCTCATTTCTCCAAGAGCTATGAATTTCGCCAGCAAGGTAGACCGTTAAATTCAAATCAATTCCTCCTAACTATGTAGTCCAACTTATTGTATCACGAATACTCCTGAACTTCCCCCTGAGGCTGTTTGAAATCCATCATATGAACATATTAGTGAAGATGGGACGAGGTTGTCAATACCATTCTCCAAAGGTAAAATAAGGATTGAAGTACTTGAAATAGATAGGTGCGGCAAAGTATTATTTTTTCAATCGAAGTCCTAACCTATGATTTATTTAGGAGGAAACCGTATGAAATTAACAAGAAGGATAGGCATCACAATACTTATCGGTTTAATATTATCTAGTTGCCGAGCAACACTAGAAGAAAATATTGCAACAGCAGAAGAAGAAGTCAGCAAAGTCTTCGAAGCAAAAAAAGAAAAGAGCAATAAAGAGGGAGAAAATTTTAACTTCTATACACCATTTGGAATGAAAGTAGTAGAGGAATCAAAGAATAATATTATTCTTGAAAAAGGATCTGATACATTTATTTTGTTTTACAATCCTAATGAAGATAAAGCTAGTAAAGTGGTTTACGAACAAACGAAGGAAACGCAAAGTGATTTAATTGTGGATGATATTTATCAGAAAAAAGGTAAATTCGGCTATTTAATGGGTAGTAATGTTGATGAAGATCATGTGCAAATCATTGTAGGAGTGGGCGGAGCAAAAATGACGATCTTGACATCTGAATCCAAGATGGCATCGAAGTCAAAACTCATGATGAAGATTGTTTCATCAATTGAGTATAAGGACGAGTAAAGTCAATTCATTTCGCTCCTTCTAGAAACAAAGATAGCTGGAAGTAATACACGAGTTTGTTTAGCTACTGCATCTATTTACTAAGGTGTAGTTGTGGACAATCCTCTGTGTTGTCTTTACACTAGTAAAGACTGCTATTGAATTAGGAGGATATAATGAAACATTACCTAGAGAAAAAAGGGATTCATTTCTCTTTTAAAACTTATTTTATTGATGCATTAAGTTATATGGCGCTCGGACTCTTTTCATCTTTAATTATTGGATTAATCATTAAGACCATTGGTGTGGAAACAAATTTTTTCTTTAGTCCCTTCTTTACAGAAATGGGTACTTTAGCGATGAGTCTAATGGGACCCGCCATTGGGGCAGCAATCGCATACGGGCTTGGTGCACCGCCTTTAGTGATGTTTGCTGCAGTAGTGACAGGAGCGGCCGGTGCAACGCTTGGAGGGCCCTCCGGAGCTTATATCGCAGCCGTATTGTCTACAGAAATAGGGAAGCTAGTGAGTAAAACGACAAAAGTCGATATCATCTTAACCCCCTTTGTGACCATATTGGTAGGTTTTACTGCCGCGTCATTTATTGGTCCGTGGATCGCTGATTTTATGACACTGTTCGGTAGTTGGATTGAATGGGCGACAGAACAGCGTCCCATTACGATGGGAATATTAGTTGCGGGCTTAATGGGCCTTGCATTGACGGCTCCTATTTCGAGTGTGGCGATTGCTTTAATGTTAGGTCTAGACGGAATTGCAGCGGGAGCAGCGACGATAGGCTGTGCTGCTCAAATGGTAGGATTTGCGGTAATTAGTTACCGTGAAAACAAATTTGGGGGATTGCTTGCACAAGGGATAGGAACCTCAATGTTGCAAGTTCCAAATATTGTTAGGAATCCACTAATTCTTATTCCGCCTACCTTTGCAGGAATGATTATTGCTCCAATTGGTACCGCCGTTTGGCAAATGGAAAATATCAAAGAAGGCGCTGGTATGGGGACTAGTGGTTTCGTTGGACAAATCATGACGTTTAAAACGATGGGATTCACGCCGGAGATCATGACGCAGGTCGCTTTATTGCATATTGCTGGACCTGCGTTGATTGCCTTGATAATATCAGAGTTCATGAGAAAAATGGGCTGGATTAAACTTGGCCAAATGAAAATAGATACAGGAGGAAAATAAATGAAGAAATTAGCATCTATTGAAGAATTCAATTCGATGAAAAAATCTGGACAACACGTTTTTTTGTTTTCGGCAGATTGGTGCCCAGATTGTCGGATCATAGAACCTATTTTGCCTGAGATTGAGCAAGACTTTCAAGAATATACTTTCGTCTATGTAGATCGTGATGAATTTATCGACTTATGTATTGAGTTAGATATTTTCGGCATTCCTAGCTTTCTTGCTTATCATGATGACCAAGAGCGAGGTAGGTTCGTCAGCAAAGATAGAAAAACAAAAGAAGAAATTGTGACTTTTTTACAAAATCTCTAATGATATGGCTTTTTTCGTAAACTTTGTTGCTATGGGCACAAAGAAAAAACAGGCAATAAGGATTTTTCGATTGATTTCTAACTCTTCATCTGGAATGGAGTATTTTTCATTAGGAAAAGAGCACGAGTCATACAAGTCAAAGGATTCATTTTTATTCGAAAAGCCACAATCTTTGCGAATACAGCCAATGAAATAGATCATTTTAAAGGGAAATCCATGTATGAGTCATCTTTATGACTTCAGGATTTCCCTTTTTAAACAAGTAGGAAGTTTTGGTGTGAGCCTTGTGCGATTCTTGCTGTACAATAAGAAACAGGCAATCACGTTAATTGGAGGCGATAAAATGGATACGCAAAAAATGAAAAATCTATTGATAGAAAAATTATCAAATGCAGATCGGTTGATTTCATACGATCGTGAGAAAGACACATTACGAATTGAGAACAAAGAAACCAAAAAGGGAATCACGATTTCGTTACCGGGAGTTGTGGGTAGATATAATGAGAAAAAAGAAAAAGCGGTAGAAGAAATGGTATATTATGTGAATGAAGCATTAGAAGTGATGGGCAAAGACGTGACTTTAAACGAAAAAGAAAAAAATATTTTCCCAGTCATCAGATCCACTTCGTTCCCTAAAAATTCTTCGGAAGGACATCCATTAGTAAACGATGATCATACTGCTGAAACGAGAATTTATTATGCATTAGATTTAGGATCTTCTTATCGTTTGATCGATCAAAAATGGCTAGCAAAAGAAAGCTGGACTGAAGAAAAAGTAAGGGAAGTGGCACAATTTAATGTGCGTTCCTTGAGCACACCGGTAAAAAAAGATGAAGTAGCAGGAAATATATTTTATTTTTTACATGCGAAAGATGGTTATGATGCAAGCAGAATTTTAAATGATGCATTTCTACGGAAAGTGAGCGAGGACATTGAAGGTGAAATGACAGTTTCTGTTCCTCATCAAGATGTACTCATTATAGGAGATATGAGAAACGAGACAGGATATGATGTGCTGGCGCAAATGACAATGAGCTTTTTTTCTAGTGGTCCTGTTCCGATAACAGCACTTTCCTTCGTATATGATGACGGAGAGCTAGAGCCGATATTTATTTTGGGGAAAAATAAAAAAAAATAAGACATTCGATATACTGATTGAATGGTTTTCTAATTTCCAGTTCTAGTGTAGAAAAGCAGAGGTGATATCTTCACTGCTTCTTTACACTAGAACTGGTTATTTTGTTGGATGTAAAAGAGATTTCATGTAATCTATCATTTTTTCTCGAAATTTTCTCGTAAACTGTTACAATGGAAGGGATTATAAAAGAAAGAGTGATCAAGTTGAATTGGATCAAAAAAATGTTTCAAGGCTCGACAACAGAAGATGAGACTTCATTTAATAATGAGAAACAGCGGCATGCAAATAATCCAAAAGTAGAAAATAATCGAAGCAATGATAACATGGAGACCAAAATGGCCTTTCATTATCCTAAA
Organism: Bacillus sp. 2205SS5-2; assembly: GCF_037024155.1. Lineage (NCBI taxonomy): Bacteria > Bacillati > Bacillota > Bacilli > Caryophanales > Bacillaceae > Bacillus > Bacillus spongicola. Next base: position 40,468 of record NZ_JAYKTS010000015.1, on the reverse strand, counting down.
GGAGAATTTCGTTTTCCAGTCATTCCAGACTTGGAAAGAAGAATTAGGGATAACAGTGGAACTAAGTCTCAAATAAAACCAAAAAAATCCGAGGGGTCGACAGAAAAACAGAAACCTGTTCAGGCTAAAATAGCGGAAAAACCTGCTGCATTTAAACGAGCATTTACACCAACTACCATTCCGAGCCCCATTTATGGATTTAAAGATCGCCCTATAGTGGAAGCGGAAGAAGTGTACTATGAATTGGAAACGAGTAGCCCACTTAACCCTCAATCGGAAAATGAAGAGATTTCATTGGGTTTTTCTCAGGACCTCGATTATGAATCAAAGGATGAATCCATACTCCCGGCAACTGAAATCGATTCGTCTGATGTGAAGGAAGCTTCTGTTGATCCTTCTCCTGACAATATTATGGAAAGTCGGATTGGAAGTGATATTTCGGCACGTCAAGAAGAAAATCCAGAGTTGATTGATGAGAAAGAAATGGACGTTCAGTCAGCAAACGAGACAATTGCGGCGAAAGAAGGTTTTTCCGAACCCCAATCGATCAATGAGACAGACGTTATAGAAAAAGATTCAAGTCATCGTAATGAAGAGTCACTGTCAAATCTAAAGGAGGAGACGACTAAAAAACCTGAAAGAAAAGAAAAAAGAAGACGTGTCCCGTTCAATGTGTTAATGCTAAACCAAGATCGAGAGCGTTTAGCCTCTAAACGAGCGGTCAGCCAGCACAATTCAGTGGAAGTCGATACAGCTAAGCAAGAGGAGAATGTTCAAGAGCAAGAGATTGTGTCATCACCACCGATCCCTCAAGTTGTGACAACAGAGGCATCTCATGATATTTATCATTTTCCGGACCTTACAATGCTTAGCCCTCCTCAAAAGGGAGAAGAGGATGAAAAATGGCTACAGCATCAAAGTGATTTATTGAATCATACGTTGATCAATTTTAACGTAAAGGCACAAGTTGTAAATGTGACACAAGGACCTTCTGTCACTCGTTTTGAAGTACAGCCAGAGCCTGGGGTGAAAGTGAATAAAATCACTAATCTAAGTGACGATCTTAAATTAAGCTTGGCGGCAAGAGACATTCGGTTAGAAGCACCTATTCCAGGGAAACATACAATTGGGATAGAAATACCTAACGAAAAAAGTCGCGCTGTATTCATTCGCGAGATTATTGAAAGTCCCGCATTTCAACAAACAAAATCCCCTCTCACAACTGTGTTGGGGCTGGATATTTCTGGGAAACCTGTGGTAACGGATTTAAACAAAATGCCACACGGTCTTATCGCGGGTGCGACAGGGTCTGGAAAAAGTGTCTGTATAAATTCGATAATCGTAAGTCTTTTATATAAAGCAAGACCAGATGAAGTGAAGCTGTTATTGATTGATCCGAAAATGGTAGAACTTGCGCCATACAATCATATCCCTCACCTAGTGAGCCCTGTAATTACCGATGTGAAGGCGGCGACAGCAGCATTAAAATGGGCTGTCGAAGAAATGGAGAGACGATATGAGCTCTTTGCTCATACAGGAGTTCGAGATATTGGCCGATTTAATGATTTGGCCGAAAAAAATGAAAAAACGAGCACGAAGTTGCCCTATATCGTCATCATCATTGATGAATTAGCCGACTTAATGATGATGTCACCGGGAGAAGTAGAAGAGTCCATTTGTCGTATTGCTCAAAAAGCTCGGGCGTGTGGAATTCATCTTCTCGTCGCTACTCAACGTCCCTCAGTTGATGTGATCACAGGGTTAATAAAAGCAAATGTTCCAACAAGAGTGGCCTTTTCAGTGTCTTCTCAAGTAGATTCACGGACCATTATTGATATAGGTGGCGCAGAAAAATTATTAGGAAAAGGCGATATGCTCTTTTTAGAAAATGGATCATCTAAATCCGTTCGCCTACAAGGTACGTTTGTTTCCGATGAAGAAATTGATGTGATAGTGAAACACGTACGTGCTCAACAGAAACCGAATTACTTATTCCATCAGGATGAATTGTTAAAAAAAGCAAGTATACAAGAGGATGAGGATGAGTTGTTTTATGAAGCATGTGAGTTTGTTGTGAATCAAGGTGGTGCTTCTGCTTCCCTTCTTCAGCGCCGTTTCCGAATTGGTTATAATCGTGCTGCCCGTCTCGTTGACATGATGGAAGACCAAGGAATCATATCTGAGACCCGTGGAAGTAAGCCGAGAGATATTTTGATTTCAGAAGAAGATCTAGAACAACATCATTAATGAATTTTGAGTAGGAATATAAGGAGAGCTTTGAGAATGAAAGAGATTGAATTAAAGTTAAAAGGCCAAATCAATCGCCTTACGAATCAAACATTTAAATTTGATGAACGAGTGAAGGAAGGTTGGTTTTCTGCCGTCTATTTCTTGAAAACAAGAGAAATTGCTAAAAAACACAAATCAAATAGTATTGTCACCATGCAGTTTTTTCAAAAAGAGAACGCTGTATTATGTGGGACGGATGAAGTAATCGCCCTCTTACATACGTTTGCTGATAATCCAAGCGATTTGGAAATTCACTCCTTAAAAGATGGAGATAAAATCTCTCCCTTTGAGACGGTCTTAACGGTTAAAGGATTGTACCAAGATTTTGGCTACCTTGAAGGTATGATTGACGGTATTCTTGCTCGACGTACATCAGTTGCTACAAATGTTTATAATGTTACCAAGGCTGCGGGGCTTTCTGGTAAACAAAAGCCTGTAATCTTTATGGGGGACCGTGATGATCACTTCACTCAGCAAGCAGGAGATGGTTATGCTTCTTTTATCGGTGGTTCAACAGCTCAAGCCACTCATGCGATGAATGAGTGGTGGGGCAAACAGGGGATGGGAACAATGCCTCATGCTCTCATTCAATTATTTGATGGTGATATTGTGGCTGCAACGGAGGCGTATCGTGATACCTTTCCGCAAGATGATTTAGTTGCTCTGGTCGATTATAATAATGATGTAATAACAGATTCATTGAAAGTTGCGAGAGTTTTCGGAGACGAACTTATGGGCGTAAGAGTAGACACTTCGCGAACATTGATTGATAAATACTTTTTACGAAACCAACATTTACTTGGTACATTCGATCCTCGTGGAGTGAATGCGGAGCTCATTTTCGCATTAAGAAAAGCATTAGATAATGAAGGGTTTCATCATGTTCAAATCGTAGTTTCAGGTGGTTTTCATGAGAAGCGAATTACCGAATTTGAAAAAAGTGGTGTTCCTGTAGATGTATACGGTGTTGGCGGTAGCCTGTTGAAAATTGGGATAGGTTTTACTGGTGACAATGTCTTAATCAATGGCAAAGACCAAGCAAAAGCGGGGAGGAAGTATCGGCCTAATTCTCGTTTAGTAAAAGTAGAAATGTGACCTAGAAGGTTTAACTCATTCTCATTAAGGTAAAGGCTATAAAGAGCACCTGGTTGATATCATAGTCAGCCTCACTAAAAAATGATATAATGATGAAATATGAAGCAGATTGTCTGTTTTAAAAAACCAATTTTCCTTTGCATTCATATAATGCTCACAGACAGACGATTGTTGGAGGTTCAATTTATGACTGTATACCATTTTGTAGGAATAAAGGGTTCTGGTATGAGTGCATTAGCCCAGATTCTTCACGACATGAATTATCATGTCCAAGGATCGGATGTTGATAAATATTTTTTCACCCAAAAGTCTTTAGAGGATTCAGGCATTAAGATTTTGCCGTTCCAAATAGACAATATTCAAGAGGGAATGACAGTGATTGCAGGTAATGCGTTTCCTGACACTCATGAAGAAATACAACGGGCTATTGAACTGAACCTACCTGTATTTAGATATCATAATTTCTTAGGCGAATTTATGAATAATTTCACGAGTGTTGCGGTGACAGGTGCTCACGGCAAGACGTCTACTACTGGGTTGTTGGCTCACGTGATATCTGGTATTAAGCCTACATCTTACTTAATTGGAGATGGAACGGGTAAGGGCGTAATGGATGCCCAGTATTTCGGTTTTGAGGCGTGCGAATATCGCCGTCACTTTTTGTCTTATTTCCCCGATTACGCAATTATGACCAATATTGATTTTGATCATCCTGATTACTTTGCAAATGTGGATGATGTTTTTTCTGCGTTCCAAGAGATGGCTTTGCAAGTTAAAAAAGGCATAATTGCTTGTGGAGATGACGAACATCTTCAGAAAATACAAGCAAAGGTTCCTGTATTGTTTTATGGCTTTAATGAAGAGAATGACTTCCAAGCCAGAAACGTTTCTACGAATGAGAATGGAACAACATTTGATGTATTCGTTCGAAACAACACGTATGCGACATTTACCATTCCTACCTATGGCAATCACAATATTTTGAATGCTCTTAGTGTGATTGCCCTTTGTCATTATGAAAATATTGACGCCGAGGCAGTCCAGGAACGGTTAAAAAGTTTTGAAGGTGTGAAACGTCGATTTACAGAAAAAAAACTAGACCACCAGATTGTAATTGATGATTATGCTCATCATCCTACAGAAATTCATGCAACGATTGATTCAGCAAGACAAAAGTATGCTGATAAGGAAATAGTAATTATTTTTCAACCGCATACTTTTACACGTACTCAAACATTTTTAACTGACTTTGCCCTTAGTCTTAGTCAAGCAGATAAAGTGTATCTATGTGAAATTTTTGGCTCAGCAAGAGAAAACCATGGGAAACTTTCAATTAATGATCTGTTGTCTAAAATTGACGGGGCAGAAATTATTGTTGAATCAGATATGTCAGCATTGCTAGAACATGAGGAAAGCGTCTTAATCTTTATGGGAGCTGGAGATGTTCAAAAGTTCCAAAAGGCTTATGAAGACTTGTATGAAGAGACAACTAAGACAAAGTAAATGGCAGGGGACTTGCTCAAAGCTCTCAATAAAAAATGAAAATAACGGAATTAAGACACATTAAGAGGATGAAATCTTTAAGATTTCATTCTCTTTTGTATATAAGTTTATGTGTGTATTATTTAAAAAACGAAGGTATATATTCGGTAAAAAACATTTAGAATTGCATGCACAGCCGATTCATAGTGACTTCAGGCGTTTTATGGATGTGACGAACAAACCCTTGAACAGCTTTACGTATTTTTTGAACAGGATCAAAGAATACATTGTTGATGACAGATGATTTTAACCAACCCCAAAGTTCTTCAATCATATTAAGGTTTGGGCTATAGGGCGGAAGGTAGACCAAAGTAAGAAGGTTCTTATGTTGTTCCAAAAACGGTTGGATAAGTTTTGCATGATGAATTCTCGCGTTATCTAAAATCATGACAATCTTTTCTCCATTATATTTATCAATCACTTTTTCGAGAAAGGACAGGAATTCCTTGGCCGTATAGCGATCTTCCTGAATACAGAATACCTCTCCTGTCTCGTAATCCAACGTACCAATTAACTTTGCACCCCAATGTTTTCCGTAGGTCGGAATGATCTTTTGTTGACCCTTGGCAAACCATGTTCGTGATAAAGCTTGATAGTCTCGAATCATGGATTCATCCTCAAATAAGATGCGGTCTATTTCCCCATCTAGGAGTTTTTTTAAGCTGTTTAAACTCTTCTTTGAACGCTTCTTGTTTGACAGGATCAGCTTTAGCCAGTGTATACGTTGGTTTGGTGAAGCTCAGATTGAGACGGTAGAGCAATGCCCGCACGCCACGATTTGAGTAGGAAATGTTAAATTCCTGCTTGATCCAATTGTTTATGATTGGAGCCGTCCAATTCCTTTCCACTGGAAAACCTACATCAACGGGCGTTTGGTTCACAATCGTTTGATAAACTTTTTCCTCCTGATCGGGAGTGAGTTTCCGATTTCGACCTGTGGGAAGATCTCTTTGGAGTCCATCCAGTCCACCCTCACGATACGCCTTACTATAATTGTAGAGTGTGGAAATCCTTCGTCCAACTACTTCCGCTATGTTTGGATAGGATTCCCCACGTAGAACCATCAAAATCGTTTGATAGCGCTCGAGCATTCGTAGATCTTTGTTTCCTTTGATGGCTGCTTTTATTTCTTGAACTGCTTGATCTTTTTCACTTGGATGTACGCCTACACGTTTGCTCATATGTCCGGTCCCCATTCAATAAATGTTGGCTCTTCGCTATTTAGTGTTGACAAGACAATTTTCTAGGGTTCAATTGATGCTACCATTTTAGCTTAATGTCAGGATTCTACATAATGATTAAAACAAGCGAAAAACCAAACCGGACAAGGGAATGAGTTCAATTGCTCGCTCAGCATTCACCACCTGTTACAAGAATAATTGATTGAGTTCTGAAACCTACATAGTTGTTTGAACTAAATACTAAATAGCGAAGAAGCTAAATGTTACTCCCTATTATACAGGATGATTCTAGATCTATTACAATCTATTGGATTTTATTCCTATTCGAAAAGCCACAATCGTTGCGAAAATAGCCTTTATAAAATATAGTACATTTTCTTACGTTGAATCATAAGGCAATTTTAACAAGATACCGAAATAATTATTAAATATTTGTAGATAATATTAGAGAATCAAATTAATGGAAATGTGATGATGACAAAATGGTAGATGGTGTAATCGAAGAGATTAGCAATTTACATATATCCATAAAAGCATTGAATGATGGGTACATAGAAATTTGGAAAAAAGAAATGGTTCTTACCTGGCGTTGGTGGCTTAATGTTGCGTTGCTGATATTACCTTGGTTTTTTTGGTTGATCTTTAGAAGGAAAGAATGTACGAATCGTTTATTACTAGCTGGTTTATTTGTCTATGTCCTAACCTCTGTTCTTGATTCGGTCGGTGTCGCTTTCGGGTTATGGATGTATGCTTATACCCCTTTACCCTATATACACTCCTTTTTCATGCCATGGGATTTCAGCTCTTTTCCTGTTATGGTTATGTTTTTAATCCAATACAAGCCGAATGCGAATCCATATATAAAAGCAATTATTTTTGCGTGCATAAGTGCCTTTTTATTCGAACCTATATTTGTCCAACTGAAAGTCTATAAACCCTTACATTGGGAACATTATTTCAGTTTTCCTTTTTATTTTCTTATTTATGTAATTGCTCATCGAGTAAGTAGACGAGGGAATTTCGAAAAAATTACCTAATGCTATTTTGTTGAAGGACCTTTTCGTATACATTGAGGTCATTTCATCAAATTTTGATTAAATCTTCCATTTCCCTGTTGATTTCATTTATAAATAGACGAAATGATACCTGGAACAAAGCTATATCATAGATGATAAACTGATACGAAAAGCCACAAATTTTGTGAAAACAGCCTTGTTGAAAAGTTATTGGAGGGTACGGAATATTAAAAGGGTAAAAAGAGCTTGGAATTTATTCCAAGCTCTTTTAAGTATCCGAATTCTACTTTTGCTGAAAAGTGGATATTTCTATAGTCTCCAGAGCACTTTAGTGACTCTTACTCTAATATGAATGGAGTTAATTTTACTACATCCAGCTTAATTTTTTAGAATATACATCTGGCGTAATAAGTGATCTAATTTGAGGTAAACCATAAGGTATTGAAACCGAGGACTACCCTTCATGTCAATGGTAGAGTTGGTGAACTTACTTTAGATTTTCAGGGTTTAACGCTGTAAGTTCGGGATGTACAAACACCCCGTCTTTTCTAATTAAGACATCATCAAAATATATTTCTCCTCCACCATAATCAGGACGTTGAATGCAGACTAAATCCCAGTGTATATTAGATGAATTCCCATTATAAGCTTGATCATAGCATTGACCTGGTGTGAAGTGAAAGCTCCCATCGATTTTTTCGTCAAACAAAATATCTTGCATCGGGTGTGAAATAAAAGGATTAACACCTATTGCAAACTCTCCGATATAACGTGAACCGTCATCTGTATCAAAAATTTTATTGATTCGTTCAGTATCATTGGCTGTTGCCTCAATGATTCTTCCATCAACAAAGGTTAATTTTACATTTTCGAATGTAAAACCCTGATAAGGAGAGGGAGAATTATAGGAAACAGTTCCATTCACTGAATGTTTTACTGGAGCTGTATAGACTTCACCATCCGGAATGTTGAGTCGCCCAGCACATTTAACAGCTGGAATGTCTTTTATAGAAAAACTTAAATCTGTACCAGGGCCTGTAATTCTTACCTTGTCGGTTTTGTCCATTAACTGAACCAATCCCTCCATTGCTTCGCCCATTTTTTCGTAATTAAGATTGCAAACTTCGAAGTAAAAATCTTCAAATGCCTCAGTGCTCATTTTGGCTAATTGGGCCATAGAGGCATTTGGGTACCGAAGGACTACCCATTTTGTGTTTGGGACACGGATATCACGGTGAACTTGTTTCATAATCGTTTCCCCGTGAATCTTCATTTTATCTCCGGGGACATCTGCATGTTCATTAATGTTTTCACCTGATCGTATTCCAATATAAGCATCCATTTCTTTCATGACATTGGCTTCGAATTGAGCCAATAGTGAATAATGATCACTCGTTGCACCTAATAATAGTGCGCGATCGATGGATTGGTCTTTTATGGAGACGACTGGTTGACCACCAGCTTCATACGCTTCTTTTACTAACGCTGTGACCAGCTCCTTTTGAAGCCCGAAATTTTCAATTAGTACCTTTTCACCTGGTTGTAATTGAACGGAATAATGGATAAGGTTCTTTGCTAACAAGCTAATTCTTGAATCTTTCATGTATGTACCCTCCTTGAAACTAGTAATACGTTGTTCTTGAGCTTACTGGCTCGAATCCCCTTGAAAAACCGATTTTTATACTATCCATATATAGGGAAGGGAAAGAGACCCAGAATGGATGTCTCATTTTATTTTACCCTATACTGACAGAAAGAGATACGTATTCAAAAGCTGTTTTCGCGATGTTTGTGCTTATGGTATTAGTTTATCATCCATTATAAAGCTTTGTTTCGGGCTCCGTTTCGCCTATTTTGATGGAAATCAACAGTGAAATGGAGGATTTAATCAAAAATCAGTTGAAATAAAGACAATGTATACGATAAACGCCTATTCAAAAGAGAAGGAGAAAGAAAAAGGAAAGAGTTCATTGAAAATGTCTTGTTATCAAACTGTAATATATTATCAATAGGTTCAAGCAGGAATTTTAAGATACAAAAGAGAAATAGGTTTTAATGTTACAATTAACGGGTAGTGTATTGATAAGTAGGAGGTGGGAATATGGAAATCATACTTTATTTAAGTGTAGCAGTAATTGCAGTAGCTTTTTTCATTTTAGTAGTGTATTTAGCCAAAACCCTAACATCCCTTCAAGAGACGTTAAAAAGTGTGTCGAGCACTTTGGATGGACTAGAAGGACAGATGAAGGGAATAACGACAGAGTCCACAGACTTATTACATAAGACAAACTTGCTAGCTGAAGATGTTCAGAAAAAGTCTGAAGATTTAAATACAGTTGTCTATGCGGTTAAGGACGTTGGTAGGTCTATCCAAGAATTTAATTCTTCTGTACGTAAAGTTACTAAAAGCGTTTCTCGCCAAATGGAAAATAATCGCGAAAAAATTTCTCAAGTTGTTCAATGGGGTAATGTTGCAATGGAACTTCGTGAAAAATGGCAATTGAAGAAGTCGCAGAATCGAGATGAAGCTTCATCCGTTGCTGATGAGAAGAACGAAGTAACACGTCGTGGGAAAATATTTCAACGTTCAGATCAATAATCAAGGCTGTTTTCGCAAATTTTGTGGCTTTTCGAGTCCGTTTATCATCAATGATATAGCTTTGTTTCCGGCATCACTTCGTCTGTTTTTGATGGAAATCAACAGTGAGATAGCCACAATGTATACGAATAGAGCCATAATCAATTATGAAAGGGAGATGAATATTTATGTCAGAACAAAACCAAAAGCAACTTCCAAATCCAAATGGAGGTCTTATTCAAGCACCAGAAAATCTTGATTCTACTACTTCATCGAGTACGAATTCAAAAGACTTTATGGTTGGAGCCCTTATCGGAACCGTAATTGGAGCTGCAACGGCCCTGTTTTTAGCTCCAAAGGCAGGAAAAGATTTAAGAAATGATGTTAACACACAAGCAACAAATCTTAAAGTAAAAACAACTGAATGGAAGGACACGGCTGTTGAAAAAGGGAATAATTTTGCAGAGGCTGCGAAAGACCGAACTGCGGTTATTAAAAAGTCCGTACAAGATTCAGGTATTGTAGATAAAGTGAAGAATATGCGTAGTAAGGATGAAATATCAGAAGAGGCAGAGGCTGAAATAGCTTCATCGGAGCTTGCAGAACCTGTAGGTTTGGATGAAGATACACTTTCACAAGAATCTACCCATGATATAGAAGTGAGTACAACAAGTAATCTTGAAGAAATTAGTGTAGATGATGAAAAAAAGGCGGTTAATCAGTACGACGGTTCTGAGACAAACGTCTAAACAGAGTGAAAGCGATGAAATTTCTTCATCGCTTTTTTTTTAGGCTCTTTTCGCATACTTTGTTGCTGTAGCATACAAAGAAGGATGGAAACATTCTTTTCTTTCCTCATTTCGGGTTAATAATGATGCGAAAAGATGCCCGAAGTCATTCTTCATCATGAATTGAGGGCTAACTCGAAAAGCCACAATTTTTGAGAAAACAGCCTTTTGTTAAGCAACATACTAGCTATCATAGCTTGAAAAGGGTAGGATGAAAAAAATGAAGGGATGTGTAGGTGTGAAAAAGGTACATACTATTGAAGAATTCGAAGAGATATTAAAAAATGAATCCCGGTTCTTCTTTATGAAACATAGCTTAACATGTCCGATTAGTGGAAGTGCATTTAACCAATATCAATCATTTGCTACTAATTCTGACGATCAAACGTATTTTCTGGCTGTACAAGATTCGCGAAAGCTTTCAAATTATATTGCGGAGAAGTTTGGTGTCCGACATGAGTCGCCACAAGCGTTGTTATTTGTTGGAGGAAAACCCGTTTGGGATGCATCTCATTACAGTATTACAACTGAGACTTTATCAAGTAGATAATAATCAATGTATAAATGAGAATGATTCTAAATCTATACAAAAAACTCCAGAGCAGGAATATTGCTCTGGAGTTTTTTTACCTAAATAGCTGAAAGGAGCTTTACAAGCTTATGACTTTTCTTTTGCAAGGGGCCACTGGATTTCCAAAGAGTCTCCTGCATGGATAGGGTCATAAAAAGTGGTAATTTCACCATTTCGCAACAATTGAAATTTTCCACCTGCATTAGGGGGCATGTCCACCTCAATGTGTCGGAATAAATCTTGAAAAATAAAATCTGAAGTACCAATGAGTTTATATAAAATCGAATCTCCATTTTGAATGATGGAATCTGCTAGAATTTCTTCTCCGTTCTTGTATGCTTCTAATTGTTTTTTATCAAGTTGTATTTCTTGCCCATTATAGGTAACAATGATCGACTTTTGTATAAGCAAATGTTTTTTTTTGGCAATTTCTTGCCACGTTACTTCTGGTCCAGGTACGCTGATAATCCGGTCTCCTTGTTGAGGAGAATAGGATGATTTCACCTCTTGTCCATTCACTGTGACTTTCCCTGAATATATTGGGAAAAACGTCTCCTTTCCATTCAAGCTCACACGGAAGGGATGTAAACTGGTTCTCCATGCCTTGTTCTCATAAAAATTAAAAATTTCTCGTAAAGTTGATAGCTCTTCGATGCTTATTTTGTCTCGATCTGACACAGAGGTAAACTTGTCAACAACCTCCCCATTTTTTAACACGGTGGTTGGAAGTTGAATGGGTTTATCATCTATATAAATAGTTTTGGGTTGGGCGAAATCAATTAAGTCACCAACGGTTAGACTTGCTGCTGCTCCATCTAGACCTTTTTCCACTATTAATTCGTCTTCGTTGGCCACATGCTCATCGAAGGAACATGGTTTTCCGTTTTTTAAAATAAGTGGGGCCTTTCCATATTGTCCGGGAATGGTCACCTCTTGCCCATTGACATTTACGATCATAGCTATCCCTGGCTTACCATACAACTTGTTTATTTTTATTCCTGCCGCTAGTAGACAATCACCTACGGAAAGAGTGTTTACTTCAAATAAACGAACAGGCTGACCGTTAACATAAGTTGTTACGTATTGTACGGGAGATTTCTTTGCCGCAATGGCAATGCCAATCGGTGTCACGAGTTCCGGACCCATTGAAGTTTCATTATCAATTGAAATATGTGGAATCGCATCGACTCCACGGATAGCTACTCGATTTAGAGGCAAGCGAAGGGCTTTTGCTAATCGAGATGGAAGTTCGGGTGTCTGACTACCACCACCGACGAGCATAACAGCTTTAGGAGAGCGGGAATAATTTAGCTCATTAATTTCTTCTGCAATGGTTTGAGCTAAATGATCAATCGAATGCGAAATTTTGTCTATTAAATCGCTCCTGGTGATTTCGGTTTCAAACCCTAAAATATCCGTAATGACAATAGATTCTTCTTTTGAGAGTTTACGCTTAGCTTCTTCTGCAAAAGGAAAATCAAGCAAAAAAGCATCACTAAGTGCTTCTGTAATCTCATCACCTGCTGTTGGTACCATACCATAGGCCGTAACTGTGCCGCTTTCCGTAATGGCGATGTCAGAGGTTCCTGCGCCAATATCGACAAGGGCGACATTTAAGCGTCTCATAGAGGGGGGGATCAATACATTAATGGCGGCAATCGGTTCAAGTGTTAATGCCTCCATTTCCAAATCAGCTCGCTTTAACGCAGAAAGTAAAGACTCCACGACGATTCGTGGCAAAAAAGTTGCGATTATTTCTACCTTTGCTGTATGCCCTTGTTGATCAATAAGATTGCCAATTTCTTCTCCATCTAGCTTATAGTATAGAACAGAATACCCTACACAATAATAATGAGTGCTTTTATCTGACTGTTGTTTCTCGGCAGCAAGAGCCTGTGCTTGTTGCACCGCACTGAGCTCTAAGTGAAGAATATCTTCAGCTGTCATTAGTGATTTTCCTTGTATATTTATTAGAGCCTCTGATGTTTGTGTTCTTAATGCACGCCCAGCTGCAGCCACGCATACCTTTGTAAGAGAACCATGTTTTTGTTCCAGTTGTTTTTTGACTTCATTAATGACTTCACTTACGGCAACAACATCATGAATTTGTCCATCCACCATAGCCCTTTCTTTGTGCTCAATGGATAAGAGATCCAAAACCTTATAGGAAGAATCTGTTTCCTCTAAAATAATACCTACCACAGACCTTGTTCCGATATCTAAAGCAAATACTTTTTTTTCAAGCTGCATCATTTCACCCACTTTTATATTTCAAAATAATACTTTAGTGCTTAAAAGCGTTTAATAAATAAAGTGAAAACTAGTGACATTTATTTTTTTTTGAATTATAATGTTCTTTATCACCTATTTTAAAAGTATCACAAATTGTTGGAATAAAACATTAAATACCTTTGGATATTCGAATAAACCGTTAATAAACTAGAAAGGGTGCGTATCGTGAGTAATAAAGAATTAGATCAGCTTCGCCATCAAGTAGATGAGATGAATTTAAAACTATTAGAACTTATCAACGAGCGGGCAACACTTGTGCAAGAAATTGGAAAAGCAAAAGAGAAACAAGGTATCAATCGCTATGATCCTGTGAGAGAAAGAAATATGCTAAATCTCATTGATGAACATAATGATGGACCGTTTGAAAATTCAACTGTTGAACACATTTTTAAAGAAATATTCAAAGCAGGCCTTGAATTGCAGCAAGACGACCATCGTAAAGCTTTGTTAGTTTCTCGAAAAAAGAAACCTGAAGATACGATAGTCGATATAAAAGGAGAAAAAATAGGTGACGGTCAACCACATTTTATTTTTGGTCCTTGTGCTGTAGAATCCTATGAACAAGTAAAAATGGTAGCTCAATCTGTGAAAGCTAAGGGATTAAAACTTCTACGAGGAGGAGCTTTTAAACCTCGTACATCTCCCTATGACTTTCAAGGTCTTGGTTTAGAAGGCTTGAAAATTTTAAAACAAGTTGCAGATGAATATGACCTAGCAGTTGTAAGTGAGATTGTCAACCCAGCTGATATTGAAAAAGCGGTTCAGTACATTGATGTTATCCAAATTGGTGCACGTAATATGCAAAACTTCGACCTCTTAAAAGCAGCTGGTGCAGTTGATAAGCCCGTTCTACTAAAACGAGGTTTATCAGCCACTATTAGTGAATTTATTAATGCGGCTGAATACATTATTTCACAAGGAAATGAGAACATCATTTTGTGTGAAAGAGGAATCAGAACCTTTGAAAGAGCCACTCGTAATACGTTAGATATATCAGCTGTTCCGATTTTAAAACAAGAAACGCATTTACCAGTCTTTGTTGATGTAACGCATTCAACTGGTCGCAGAGACTTGTTATTACCAGCGGCAAAAGCCGCATTAGCAATCGGGGCGGATGGTGTGATGGCAGAAGTGCATCCAGATCCAGCGGTAGCACTTAGTGATTCTGCTCAACAGATGGACATCAGTCAATTCGACACATTTTATAATGAAATACAAAAAGGAATTTCTATTCGGTCTTAAAGGTTTCCATTGGAAGCCTTTTTTTAGTTTCTTTTTACGGTTGGAAAGATACTGCAAAAAGACAAGTTTCGGGACATTTCTTCATATGTTCTTATTCTAAGTTACTGCAAAAATGAAGTTTACCATCGAATAATAAATTTAAAGCCAATAATGTGTGCGATTAGAGTCTTAGGAAAAGAGCACGAAGTCATAAGCTGATAACCAGTTAATCTTATGCTTTCAATGTAATATGTGATAAAATCCACATAATATAGTGAATTTGATTGCAGTTCTAGTGCCACTAAAGTATGATAAAAATCACAAAATAGTATCTGCTTACGCTTGTTGTTTTTGAATTTTTTAATAATAGTGTAAAATAATATTAAATGGATAGATAAAAGGAGTGCACTCTTTATGAATATAACGATATATGATGTAGCTCGTGAGGCTAGCGTTTCCATGGCGACGGTTTCACGTGTGGTTAATGGAAATCCAAATGTAAAACCAGCGACAAGAAAAAAAGTACTAGAGGTAATTGATCGATTAGAGTATCGACCTAATGCAGTAGCAAGAGGGTTAGCTAGTAAAAAAACGACGACAGTCGGGGTCATCATTCCTGATATCTCAAATATCTTTTTTGCCGAGCTAGCACGAGGAATAGAAGATATAGCAACTATGTATAAGTATAATATTATTTTGAGTAACTCAGATCAAAATAAAGAAAAAGAATTGCACTTATTAAACACGATGCTAGGTAAGCAAGTGGATGGAATTGTCTTTATGGGGGGAAATATTACTGAGGAGCATGTAGATGAGTTTAAACGTTCCCCGGTACCTATTGTTTTAGCAGGGTCGGTAGAAGAGTCAAAAAATATTCCTTCTGTGAATATAGACTATGAAGCTGCAGCTTATGATTCTGTTCAAGCAATGATGAACAAAAACCATCAAAATATTGCCTTTGTAAACGGTCCCTTGAATGATACGATCAATGTTAAACATAAGTTAGCAGGTTTTAAAAGAGCATTTAATGAAGCGGGTCTATCGTATAGTGAACAATTGATTGTTGAAGGGGATTATACGTATGACTCAGGCATCGAGGCCTGGAGTAAGTTAAGTGAATTAGCAGAAAGACCAACGGCTGTTATTGTTGGAAACGATGAAATGGCGCTTGGTGTTGTGCATGGTGCACAGGATAATGGCCTTTCCATACCAGAGGATATAGAAGTGATTAGCTTCGACAACACTCGACTAGCATTAATGGTTCGTCCACAGCTAACGTCAATTGTTCAGCCATTATATGATATTGGAGCAGTAGCAATGAGGTTGTTAACAAAATATATGAACAAAGAAACAGTAGATGAAAATATTGTCGTACTTCCTCATAGAATTGAGTATCGTAACTCAACAAAATAATATTCCTGTCGATATATAAATTATAGACAGATTATTATTTAAATCTAGGGAGAGAAACGATGAAAAAGCTAGATATTTTTACACCAATAGGCCTTATAGTCGGATTCGCCTTTATTGCCTTTGCAATTATTACAAATGGTGGGTTGGCAGGATTTAATTCTTTTATTGATATTCCATCCATTCTAGTTGTTCTGGGTGGCCTAATTTCTGCGATGTTGGTAAGCTTCTCTCTAAAAGAGCTAAAGTTAATGTTTAAGGTCATCAGACAAAGCTTTCAACAAGAAGAATACGAGGTTAAAGAATTAATCAAAACATTTGTTAATCTTTCAGAAAAAGCGAGAAGAGAAGGATTATTAGCTTTAGAGGCTGAAGTAGAGAGCGTAGAGGATCCGTTTATTAAAAAAGGGGTTTTGTTAGCAGTAGATGGAATTGAGCCAGATGTCATAGTAGATATACTGAATGCTGAAATGATTGCTCTAGAAGATCGCCATCGTAAGGGAAGAAGTCTGCTAGAAAAAGCAGGCGAGTATGCTCCGGCTTGGGGGATGATTGGGACTCTTATTGGACTAGTTTTGATGCTGAAAAGCTTGAATGACCCTTCTTCTCTGGGACCAAACATGGCTATAGCTTTACTAACGACCCTTTATGGTTCGCTGTTGTCCAATCTTGTCTTTATTCCGATGGCAGCTAAATTACAGGCTAAAACTGAAAATGAAGTTTTTGTGAAACAAATTGTAATTGAAGGAGTAATTGGTGTACAATCTGGCCAAAACCCTAAGATTTTAGAGGAAAAGCTGAGTGTGTTTTTATCAAATGCACAGCGAAATGAACAAGAAGAAACTAGTGAAATGGAAGGGCAGGAGGCTGTCATAAATGAAGCGTAACCGCAAGCTTCCTATGCCAGAAAAGGGTGCACCAAAATGGATGGTAACCTTCTCTGATTTAATCACTTTAATTCTTGTGTTTTTTATTCTACTATTTTCAATGTCTCAAATCGATATAGTAAAATTTAAAGCAATAGCTGAGTCCTTTAAACAAAAGCAAATTCTGGAGTTTTATCCTTCGGTGATACCATTTGAAAACCCTTCTGCTGCTCCTGATGTTCAGAAAAACGACGATTTGGTTGACAATAATGAGAATCAAACGGATGAGTTGTCTAAAGTGGATAAGGGAGAAACGAGTGAGGACGATTCATTAGAAAATTTGTTAACAGATATTCAGGAATATGTATCTGAACATGATCTTAGCGATGTGGCGGTTGCGACTCGTTCAGAACGTGGGGTTGTGTTGGTCCTTCAAGAGCAAGTCCTTTTTAACTCAGGAGAAGCTACGCTAAAAAAGGAGTCCTATTCTTTTTTGAACAAACTAGCAGAATTGCTTCAAGAAATACCAAATGCCGTCAAGATAGAAGGACACACCGATAATCGCCCAATCCGCACTTATAAATTTCCTTCAAACTGGGAACTCTCGTCTTCTAGAGCTAGTAGCGTGATTCGTTTCTTAATTGATGGTCATGATTTGGATTCTTCTCGGTTTATAGCTGTAGGCTACGGGGATACTCGGCCGATTGCACCAAATAATAAACCAGAAAATCTTCAGAAAAACCGTCGAGTTGAATTAGTATTTTTAAATCCTCAAGATAGTTAAACATCCCTAGAGTTAATGGCTTTGGGGATGTTTTTTTAAGTGTACTATTCAAAAAAATGAAGGTTTCAATCTAAATGTCTGCCTCTTCTATGTGAGCGGACATAACAGGTATATAGGCTTCCTTCTTTTTACAGAAGGAAGCCTATTATTATTGTTCATTTTGGATAATCAGTTTATGATAACAGGATCATTGAGCTGATCGATGATTGCTAGGGCTATGCTGCCGGATTGGGTAAAGTAGTTTTGATACCGTCTGTGCGTTTTTTTCAGTAATTTCATTTCTTCTGGGGATAGGTTTATATAAGTCAATGGGATCTGTCCACTGGGTAGGTAACGGAAAGGGAGCCTGTTTTTGATATTTCTCAATCCACTTTATTGGAATCGAATTGGATGGTAAAGGCTGGTCGGTCATTTCTAACCATAACAAGGACCACGCCCTAGGAACAACCCTCCAAATATCATATCCTCCACCTCCAACCGCAATCCATCGGCCATCACAATATTGATGAGCCAATTGATGGGCAAGCTTAGGGATTCGCTTATATATATCGATCGTTGAGCTTAAATGGGTCAATGGGTCATAATAATGAGCATCAGCCCCATTTTGCGTTAATATCACATCGGGTTTAAAGTAGGCAGTTACTTCTTTTAAGGCAACTTCATACGATTCAATCCAGGATTCGTCTTCGGTGAATGCGTCAAGCGGAATATTAAAGGAATAGCCATAGCCTTTACCGTTGCCACGTTCATTAATCTGGCCAGTACCTGGGAACAAATAGCGGCCAGTCTCATGAATCGAAAACGTACAAACATCCGGATCATCATAAAACGACCATTGCACTCCATCCCCGTGGTGAGCATCTGTATCTACGTATAATACACGAGCACCATATTTTTCTTGCATATATTTAATCGCAACGGAGCTATCGTTGTATATGCAAAAACCAGAGGCTTTTCCACGGAAACCGTGATGAAGACCACCTCCAAGGTGGAGGGCATGCTGGGCACGTCCACTCATTACCTCTTCTACGGCGGTTAGGGTGCCTCCTACTAGGAGAGAACTGGCTTCATGCATATTTTCAAATATGGGTGTGTCATCTGTCCCAATTCCATAGTTCTCAGCAATGTCAGGGGCTAGTCTATTGTGCCCTGCATCTTTGACAGCGTTTACAAAATCCTTGTAATGAATTGAGCAAAGCTCGTCATCTGTAGCGGTTCTTGGCATTCGGTAATCCTCGTCTTTTAAGGCACCTATACTTTTTAATAAATCCACAGTTAATTGGAGGCGAAATTGATTGAAGGGATGATGCTCAGAGAATCGATAAGACAGTAAATCATCAGAGTGAACAAAAACAGCGTTTTTCATGATGAGACTCCGGGCATATTTGGCCAGAGAACAATATGTCCTTCTTTTTTTAATCTTTCAAGCAAAGAAAGAGGGTTCATTGTAGATATGCGAAAAACTAAAATTTTATATTGCTTATCTTCTTTATCTGGATAAACAAGGACGCTATGAATATTCACTTTATGCTCCATTAAGATACGGGCAACTTCAAAGAGCATGCCAGCTTTATTCGGTACTTTTACTTCAAAATGTGAACCAGGCTGATGAGCACCGGTTAATTCTATTAATGTATGAAGTAGGTCCGTTTCTGTAATAATACCAACTAGCTTTCCTTCTTTTACAACAGGTAAACAACTTATATTGTGTTCATAAAAAAGTGCTGCGACTTCTTCAACAAAATCGAGAGGATGTCCCGTAATGACATTTTTCTTCATTATTAACTTCAATGGTTTGTTTAGTTCTTCCTCAGAAGGAGCATTGAAAATAGAAGGGGTTGCTTCTTTTAAATCTCGATCACTTATGATTCCAATAAGCTGGTCTGAATCACATATTGGAAGATGTCGTATACCTTTTGAGCGCATTAACTCAAGTGCGGTAAGGATCGTGTCATCGGGTGTTAATACAGATACATTTGTTTTCATTATTTCTTCAACAATCATCTCAAAATCCCCTCCTTTGTGATTGTGATACCTTAACCTTAGTACATGAATCGATTCATAAAACGAAGCTGATCGAATTGTTGAATGGTTTCTGGACCAATACGTTTTCCAATCCGTGCCATTAGGCAATTTGCAGGGTGAGAACTTATTTCAGGATCATCGGTAGCAAACCATTCTAACCCACCAGCATTCATCATTTTTTCCATGATTTTACGATATTCCCACACATTTAACCCTGTTCCCTTCAAATCCCAATGCCAATAATATTCAGTCGTAATTATTAAGTAATCCTCCATGGCATCATCCATCATCGATACTTTTAATAAGTGTTTTCCGATAGAGTTTCCTCTAAACTTCCGGATGACTTCAATAGCCCCTAATTCGATTAAATCCTTCATATTTCCTTGAGACCATCTCTCCAATGGGTCAGGATACAAATAGGTCACGTATCCCACGACAGTGTTATGCTCTCGGACAATAATAATTCGTCCTTCTGGGAGACCAGCAATTTCGATTAAGGCTTTATGTTGTTGAGCAGGAGGACGAAATGCTACTAAGTCTTCGTGAAATTCTAAAGAAGCCAATTTCTCAGGAGAGACTGGACCTTCGATAATTACATTTCCTATTGGGGTTTTAAGTTCTGTTGCATTATACGTTTTAATATGTTCCATTTGGTCAACACCTCAATTCCTTTTTAAAAAAGTAAGAAAGCATAAATTTTAAAATGGTTTATGTGTCTAGCTCCAGGCGCAATCGGCTCACCGTGCGCTTTTGTTAAACGGCAGAGAAATATGTAATATGGTGAGCCGCCAATGGTCACTTGATTGGGTTTATCAAAAATTGAAGTCATTTCTATTAATCTTATTATACATGAATATACCAAATATAAATAAGTTTCACAAAGTTTTCAAATCAATGATTAGATTTAAAAATTTAAAAATTGTGAAAATGACATAATTATACTATAATGAAAGCAAAGATACTAATGAAAATTTCATTAGTGAAAGCCAAAACCTTCAATGATGACATGTTGAATCAATCGGGTTCTTGTGGGCATTATATCTTCGAGTTTAATAGGCTAGTTTGGATGGGATAAATTGAAAGAGGGGATGGATGTTTATGAAAATGGAAGCGCTACCAAGTGTGAGTGGAAAGTATAATTTAAAAGAGTATCCACAAGCCAATGATGGTTTTAATTGGAGTGAAGTGGAAAAAGAATTTTCTTGGTCTCAAACAGGGAGAGTGAATATGGCTTATGAAGCCATTGATCGACATGCTGAATCCTTTCGAAAAAATAAAATTGCCCTCTACTACCAAGATCAACACCGAAATGATAAATACACTTTCAGGGAAATGAAAGAGAATTCCAATAAAGCAGGAAATGTCTTGAAGAATTTTGGTGATGTGGAAAAAGGTGACCGCGTTTTTATTTTTATGCCTCGGTCCCCAGAACTATATTTTGCAGCCCTTGGTGTTATTAAACTTGGAGCAATTGTTGGTCCTTTATTTGAGGCATTCATGGAAAGCGCTGTAAAAGATCGTTTACAAGATAGTGAGGCAAAGGTATTAGTTACTACTCCGGATTTACTTAAACGTGTACCGGTGGATGAACTTCCTAACTTAAAGCACATCTTTCTTGTTGGGGGAGACTTTGAAGAAAGCGATCAATATATTAATTTTAATGAGAAAATGAAGAGTGCTGATAAAAGACTTCAATTGGAATGGGTAGACCGTAAAGATGGTTTAGTGCTTCACTATACTTCTGGGTCTACAGGTAAACCAAAAGGCGTGCTGCATGTACATAATGCCATGATTCAGCATTATCAAACTGCTAAATGGGTATTAGACCTACAAGAGGAGGATGTTTTCTGGTGTACTGCTGACCCTGGTTGGGTAACAGGGACTTCTTATGGTATGTTTGGTCCTTGGCTAGTAGGTGCTTCGAATGTAATCCTAGGTGGTCGGTTTAGCCCGGATAATTGGTATCAAGTCATTGAAGATTTCGGTATATCGGTTTGGTATTCAGCACCAACAGCCTTTAGAATGCTAATGGGAGCTGGAGATGAGCTTGTGAAAAAATTCGACTTATCTTCTCTTCGACATGTATTAAGTGTAGGTGAGCCTTTGAATCCTGAAGTGATTCGCTGGGGAATGAAAGTTTTCCATTTACGTATTCATGATACTTGGTGGATGACGGAAACGGGTAGTCAATTAATCTGTAATTATCCTTGCCTTGACGTTAAACCGGGTTCAATGGGCAAACCAATTCCGGGTGTCAAAGCAGCGATTGTGGATGACCAAGGTCAAGAACTTCCTCCAAATCGAATGGGAAATCTAGCAATAAAAAAAGGCTGGCCATCGATGATGGACGCAATCTGGAATAATCAAGAAAAGTATGATTCTTATTTTATGCCAGGTGACTGGTACGTTTCTGGTGATTCGGCTTATATGGATGAAGATGGTTACTTCTGGTTTCAAGGAAGAATCGATGATGTCATTATGACCTCTGGTGAACGGGTCGGACCGTTTGAGGTTGAAAGTAAGCTAGTGGAGCATCCAGCTGTGGCAGAAGCTGGTGTTATCGGAAAACCTGACCCTGTTCGCGGGGAAATCATTAAAGCATTTGTGGCCCTTCGCGATGGATATACGGTAACGGATGAGCTAAAAGAAGAAATTCGACAATTTGTTAAAAAAGGTTTAGCCGCTCATGCCGCTCCAAGAGAAATCGAATTCAGAGATAAACTACCTAAAACGAGAAGTGGTAAGATTATGAGAAGAGTATTAAAGGCATGGGAATTAGATTTACCTGCTGGAGATTTATCGACAATGGAAGATTAAAAGTAGCTTTCCATAAACAAGAAACGCCTCCAACCTAGTTGGAGGCGTTTCTTGTTTTATTCATTGTTATTCATCTTCGACCGGGGGAGGATCTGTTGGTTCATCCTCTCCAGGTGGAGGGTCCGTCGGCTCTTCATCCACGGGCGGTGGATCTGTTGGTTCTTCATCAACAGGGGGAGGCTCAACGGGTGGTGGTTCCGGCTTAGGTTCTGGCTTAGGTTCAGGATCTTCTTCCTTTTCAGGTGTACCTATTTGAATTGGATTTGAGGCTCCTGACTCAATTCCAGCGACATCGACAGCAACTACGATATATTGACCGTTTCCAGCGCTATAGTTATAAGCATTCCCAGATCTTATACTCGCCACTTTTGAACGATTAGCTCCGTTCAGCTTATACACACGATAACCGACAACATCTTTGCTTGCGCTTGATGTCCAAGTAATCGTGCTTCCAGATTTAGAAGCGCTTACGGTGCTTGGAGCTACTCCGTCATCATTAATCTTGTTCTCAGCGACTAAGATGTTTTTGAAGCGCTCATCTGAAGAAGGTACCAAATCCCTAGGATCTGCATTCAGTCCTGCTAACATTCGTTTGACAAAATCAGGATTTAAGATAACGCCTGATTCTGAAAATTCAGCGGGTGTTGAATTTAGTGCTAAGTATTTTTGATCTCCGATGGTGACATATTTGCTAGCAATTAAGCTATCGTCGACTTGATTAGGTGCAAAGCGCTCATTAAAGAGTCCACTCGAAACAAGTCCGGCGTCTGAACAGGCTTTTGATGGAAGCATTCCAGAAATTGAGCAAAATGAGCGAGAAACAATTCCACCTGGCATTTTAAAGCGCTCTTCTGGATCAACCAGCTCAGGATGAAGCTTATATGCGGAGTTTAATAGTTCTGACCAGAGTTGAATATTCCTAACACCATAATGCCCGGATCCTATTTTAAGATTGGCTGGTTTGTCGTATCCATTCCATGTTCCAAACGTAATATTAGGATTAGAAGCAATAAACCAATGGTCCTTGTGATCTTGGCTGGTTCCAGATTTCCCTGCCCAATCACTCCAATAATTTAAATAGGTGCCAGCAGATCTCCCGGTTCCACCTGTAGAAGATTTCATTGTGTCTCTCATCATATCTAGCATTAAATACGCCGTTTGTGGTGAGAAGACCTGCGTTGGTTCACTTTTGTGTTCATATATAGTCTCACCATTTCGGTCAACTATTTTATCAATCATATAAGCATCAATAAATTGCCCCTCGTTAGCGAAGGTTGTATAGGCATTCGTATTTTCTTCTAATGAAACACCATACGTCATTCCACCTAGTGATAGGGCAGGTGCACCATAGTCATTTGGATGGAGAGTAGAGAAGCCCATTTGTTTAACAAAATTTAGTGGTTGTCTATCGATTGTTTGTAAATACAGTCTAGCTGCAGAAAGGTTTGTTGACTGAGCAACGGCCAATCTGGCTGGCATTAACCCGTTAATTTTATAAGTCGTATAATTTAAAGGTCTCCATGTTTTTCCACCAGCAACGGTTTCAAATGGAATATCTACAACCGGTGTATTAGTACCTATTAATCCATACTCTAAAGCAGGTGCATAAACCAGTAATGGCTTCATCGTTGAACCATTTTGACGAATCGACTGAGTGGCATGATTAATTTGTTCCAGTTCAAAGTCACGCCCACCAACAAAGCTCAAGATTTTCCCACTTTTGTTTTCAATCATTATGCCACCTACTTGAACAGGTGCATCTTTTAGAAGTGGTTCACCGGTTTCCTCATCAAGAACGACCTCACCTGTCACAGGATCAGTGACTTCCACCGTTAGCTTAGGTCCATAATTTGAGTAATTATCCTTTGTTTCTTGCATGGCATCATATATATCCTTCATAACCGTTGAATGAATTTCATACCCATTTTGACGAATATCACGATCTGCTAGTGTGTAATATTTATCCTTTAGCTCACTATCGAGCTCAAGATCCTCTTTTGAAAAGCCTTCTTTTTCGGCTAAAATTTCTCCCATTAATTCTATCGACCGGTTTTCCAATTCTTGAGTTAAATAAGGGTATTGTTCTGCAGGATTTTCTTTCGCAGAAATAAAATCTTTTACGATATCGTAAGTGCTTGCATTGTTGTACTCTTCTTCGGTTAAGTACCCTTCTTCAAACATTCGATAAAGAACTGTTTGCATTCTGGCGAGTCCTGGTTGGAGTCCTTCTTCGCTTTTTAGTGTTCCATTTTCATCAGGAACACTAAACGGTGTATAGGCAAAAGGTGCTTGTGGCAGTCCAGCAATGAAAGCCGATTGTGGAATGTTTAAATCTTTTGCGTCCACACCAAAGATCCCTTGTGCTGCGGCCTGAACTCCAGCAATGTTTCTACCTGACGAATTACGTCCAAGAGTTGCCACATTTAAGTATGCTTCCAAAATTTCATCCTTTTCAAAGAATCGTTCAAGTCGAAGAGCAAGAAGGATTTCCTTTGCTTTTCGTTCAAAAGAGACCTCGTTGGTTAAAACTTGGTTTTTAATCAACTGCTGTGTCAGTGTACTCCCACCAGACTGTACTTCAGCATTGGTGAATTCTTGGAAGATCGCTCGTAGAATCGCTTTTGGAACGACGCCTTCATGCTCTTCAAAGTATTCATCTTCTGTGGCAATCACGGCGTTTTTTAAGTGCTTTGATACATCTTCAATTTTTATTTCTTCTCTTTCTAAGTCGGTGCGTAGTTTCCCTAAGTAAACATTATCTGAGAAATAAAATTTCGAAGTTTCTTCATAGTTGTAAATATCTTTTTGCATACTATCATAGGAACGAACAGGCTCATCTTTTACGAGAGAAGCAAAATAACCAGCTCCAACCCCTCCGGCAAAGGATAGTCCCATTACAGCTACAATAATAAAGAATAGAACTAAATTCCAAACCACACCAAACGTAATTCTTGTACTTTTGTGAATGGATTTATTCTGAAAAAAATCTGTGAAAGGCCTGAGCCTTTCTTTAAGTGTGTTCCATTTTTCATTCATTGAATCAATCCCCCTAAAATCACATACATTATAGCATATTTTGACACTTTTCTAAGAGAATATTGTGAAATTCTCTTATTATATTTGACATTAGTAGCTTTTTTGTGATAAAAAACTTAATATGTAATTATATCAAATGAATAGAAAACTGGCTATGATAGGATTAAGTAGCGTACATATCCCTGTTTGTTAGAGAGCTGATGGTTGGTGGAAATCAGTACAAATATGTGGGTGAATTACCTCCTTGAGCTTTTACTGTGAATGAGAAGTAGCAGTAAACGGGAAACCGTTATTTTTATGAAGAGAAGGACTTAGTCCTTAAGTTGGGTGGTACCGCGCATACAGCGTCCCTGCATTTACTGCAGGGCGTTTTTTTATGCTTTAAACTTGATATGAGGAACTAAAAAGGAGGAAGAAGCATGGAACTTTTAGATGATTTAAAATGGAGAGGGATAATTTATCAACAAACAGATGAGGAGGGTTTGACCAACGTATTAAATGAGGAGAAAATTTCTATTTATTGCGGAGTAGATCCGACTGCAGATAGCATGCATATTGGTCATTTATTGCCGTTTTTAACGCTTCGTCGTTTTCAAATGCATGGACACAGACCACTTGTTTTAGTTGGTGGGGCTACAGGTCTAATCGGAGATCCTAGCGGGAAAAAAGAGGAGAGGCAACTTCAAACGTTAGAGTCTGTTCAACACAATGTAGCGTGCTTGAAGGAACAATTGAAACAAATTTTTTCATTTGAAGGTAAAAATGGTGCAGTCATGGTCAATAACTATGATTGGATTGGATCGATTGATATTGTTACTTTTCTTCGGGATTTTGGAAAGTATGTAGGCATTAATTATATGTTAGCGAAAGATACGATATCTTCCCGCTTAGACTCCGGCATATCCTTTACAGAATTCACGTACACGATTTTACAAGCCATGGATTTTCAGCATCTATACGAAAATCATAACTGCAAGCTTCAAATTGGAGGTAGTGATCAATGGGGAAATATCACAACAGGGTTAGAGTTGATCCGTAAAACGCAGGAAGAAGGCGCAAAAGCATATGGTTTAACTATTCCTCTAGTGACCAAATCAGATGGAACCAAATTCGGAAAAACCGAAAGCGGAGCAATCTGGCTAGATTCGAGCAAAACGACACCCTATGAATTTTATCAATTTTGGATTAATACAGCGGATACGGATGTATTGAAATACTTGAAGTTCTTTACCTTTCTTTCAAGGGAAGCAATAGAATCGTTAGAGTTATCACTCCAACAAGAGCCACATTTACGAAAGGCACAAAAAACATTGGCTGAAGAAATGACTGCTTTAATTCATGGGAAAGTAGCGCTTGAGCAAGCGATCAAGATTACAAAAGCCCTGTTTAGTGGTGATGTGAAAACACTGACAGCTACAGAAATTCAGCAAGGATTCAAAGATGTTTCGACCTTTTCACAAAAGAAAGAGGAAGAAGTAGGATTAATTGATTTGTTAGTCGCAGCCAAAATTGTTCCTTCGAAGCGTCAAGCACGAGAAGATGTTCAAAATGGTGCGGTTTATCTGAATGGAGAACGACTAACGGAACTTCAATATACTCTGAATCAAAAGGATCGAATTGAAGATCAATTTACAATTATCCGTAGAGGGAAGAAAAAGTATTTCTTAATTCAATACGTATAAAAACAGCCTGAGCTCATTGCTCAGGCTGTTTTTATACATTCTTGTCTTATTAAAAAAGTCTGCCCAAGGGCAGACTTTTTGTTATTAACGAGAGTAGAACTCAACGATAAGAGCTTCGTTAATTTCAGCTGGTAATTCAGAACGCTCAGGTAAGCGGTTGAAAGTACCTTCAAGTTTTTCAGCGTCGAAAGTAACAAAATCAGGGATGTAGTTGCTAGCTTCAATAGCTTCTTTAACAATGCTAAAGTTACGAGATTTTTCGCGAACAG
Organism: Bacillus sp. 2205SS5-2; assembly: GCF_037024155.1. NCBI lineage: Bacteria > Bacillati > Bacillota > Bacilli > Caryophanales > Bacillaceae > Bacillus > Bacillus spongicola. Next base: position 13,006 of record NZ_JAYKTS010000015.1, on the reverse strand, counting down.
CAATTGTTTGACCAGGTTGTAAACGGAATGATGGAATATCAACGCGTTTTCCATCAACAGTAATATGACCGTGGTTAACTAATTGACGTGCTTGACGACGTGTACGAGCTAAGCCTAAACGATAAACAACGTTATCAAGGCGAGATTCAAGTAAAATCATGAAATTTTCACCATGTTTACCTTGGAATTTAGCTGCTTTATCAAATAAGTTACGGAATTGACGCTCAGTTACGCCATACATGTGACGAAGCTTTTGCTTCTCTTGTAATTGTAAACCGTACTCAGAGATTTTTTTACGTTGATTAGGACCGTGTTGTCCTGGAGCATAAGGACGCTTTTCTAATTCTTTACCTGTACCGCTTAGTGAAATACCAAGACGACGGGATAATTTCCAACTTGGACCTGTATATCGAGCCATGAATGACTCCTCCTTTAAATGGTTTTATTTTGTTGTAAAATAAAAACCAGGTATGAAACATCGTTTAGGCGGATTTTATTTTCATGTACCATCGCCCTTGCAGCAAAGGGTTACACGATACACCTCAAAATAGAGGAATAAAATACGTCATAAAGCGTTCATATAGGCTGCAATTATTTTACACAAAGAATAGTATATGATTTTTTGTGATAGATGTCAAGGGAGGAGGATATTAATTACAAGCTCATCAGTTGCGGAATCTTTCTAACAGAAGAGAATGACTACTGTGATTTCTTTTTGAAAGGCTATATTCGCAAAATTTGTTGCCTAAGAACCAGTATATAAACTGTGAGATAGGCTGGTTTTCGGTCGTTTTTGTGATTATTTGAGAGTAACTTCTGTAAAAGTAGATGTTTAACCAAATGTAAGGATCAATAGCAAAATGTATACGAAAAGAGGCCGCCATTAAATATGTACTAAAAAATCCAAGGTTTCAATTTTCCTACTATAGAGGCACAAACGAAAAGAGCTGAATCTCATTGAAAGTGTATCTAACATATAATAGGCAGGAAAATATTCCTATGATATAATTTATATAATCCAAATCTATGAACGGAAAATTGTGATAAAAGAGTGATTGATCAGTTATGAAAGAATCAAATCGTGAGCGGAAAATTCGTTTTTTATTAATAGGATTTTTTCTGTTGGTGACAACTATCGGCCTTCTTTGGAGGAATAATGGGAATTTTTCGTTTTTCCCATCTAATCAAACCCTTCAAGCTCTTGTAATAAGTGAAGGTAATGTTTCGCAAAACCCAATTGTTGTTATAGCTAGGCAGCTTGATCAAACCAAACATCTTATAGTCTACGAAGTGAATATTCAAGACGATTACCGTTTTACAGTTCGTGACAGGATTGAAATAGGCAATGTTGTAGTGTCTTTAAAGAAAAATCCAGACCAAAAAAATGAGTTTTGGGCTCTGGAAAATAAAAAGTGGATCTCCTATAATTTGTCGTTAATGAGAAAAAAAGCTGAGCCTCCACTTGACAATCATCTTATTGATAGTCAAGTTTTGTTTGATGTGAAAAACAATAGCGTTGTGGTTCGCAATAAAGAAGTCGTGTTTCCTACAATGGACACAGAAAATTTACGCTCCATTCACCCACTAAATGAGGAAAAATCTACGTGGCTCTTTGTTTTTGACCAAGAAATAGAAATTGTGCATAGTCAATAAGAGAGGGTATTTTTACAAAAAAAGTTGTTTTTAATTCCAAAGAAATAGCGGATATGAGAAGAGCCATAATAAAAATAGGATTTTATAAATGTAGGTGGTAGAAATGAGCAGAAAAGGGACAATTATATTACAGCAATATAAAGCAAACCTATTTGATCTTTTGAGCGAATACACTTTTATTAATGTCCATAATAAAACCTGGGAAGATCATTGGGTAAGTCTAGTGCGGGATGTTTGGCAAACAGAAAACGTGGGACTTCTTCTACGTACAGAGAATTTTTTTTCTACCAGCCCATCTTGGAAGAATGATGAGGGCGCTGTTTTGTTAGTAAACGAAGTAGAAAGTCTCTTCTTGGCCAACGATATCGTTGGTTCCGATGATATACATAACGTTAACGAATTATCGAAATTTAAAAAAGTGATTGCTATCCGTGATGAATACAATGTGCCAATCGGATTGTTATGTTTTGAAGAAGACATTCAAGAAACAAACGGAAATCTCTTTACGGAAATAGTCACAGAATTCATAGCTATTTCTAGGGGAATGATGAATAAACTATTTTCCATGAGAAGTGTCATCGAAGAAGAAAAGCGATATCGCGAGCTTTTTAAAGTGACCGAAACTTTTCACTCTTCAATGGAAATAGACACGCTTTTAGGTGAAATTATCTCGACCCTCCAAAAAGTATTCCCATTGTATTCTTATCACCTTTTATTATCAAACGATCATCAAGAATATAGGAATCTACCGATTCAGAATTTTGATTACGATCATGCGAGTACTGCTGCGATGCATACATTTGTTAGTGGAGAAATTCAAGTTGAAAGAAGTACGGTTTCAGGAAACACCACGCTTTATGCACCATTAAAAGGAAAGCAAGGAATCTATGGGGTGATGCAGGTTGGGTCGCTTACTCAGAAAATATTTCCACAAAAGGAAAAAGAGTTCATTAAATTGTTAGCTTATACAGCCGGAAGTGCCCTAGAGAATGCAAAGCTTTATCAACAATCTAAAAGGCTGATTTCCGACTTACAATTAATCAATGAACTTTCTCATCGATTAAATTCAAATTTACGATTGTCTGAAACATTAACATTCTTAAACGCTCAAATCCAAAAGTCCTTCCACGCATCTGCCATTGGATTTGTATTCTTACAAGATCGAATAGAGCGTTATAATGTATTGCCTGGAAGCAGTGAAGTTTTTCGAAATGGGAATGGAGTAGAGTACATTCAATATGTAGAATCTAAAATATTGAGAGATAATGATTCATTATTTATCGGTGATTTAAATGGGAAGTTTGATCATATGGACCCACTTTACCGCTCTATTATGGCGGTCCCTATGGTCGAGCATAGTGAGATTATCGGGTTTTGCCTTGTGTTGCATTATGAACCGTACTCATTTTCGTTCGATATGTACAAATTATTACAATCATTTATCCATCATTCTACGTTAGCTCTCACCAATTCTATGTTAAGAGAAAAATTAGAAAAAATGGTCATTACGGATCATCTCACTCAATTGTATTCTCGCAATCATTTGGATGAATTTATTGAGCGCTCGATGATAGAAGAGACACAAGGTGCATTGTTGTTATTTGATATAGATGATTTCAAAAAAATCAATGATACTTACGGTCATCATATCGGTGATCAAGTGCTGATTCAGGTAGCCAATCTTTTAAAGGAAATAGTGAAGGGCTTGGGACTAAGTGCACGGTGGGGCGGGGAAGAAATGGCCGTTTATTTTCCTCGGACCACTACAGCAGATGTTTTTCATATTGCTGAAAAAATCGTAGAAGAATGCCCTATTCGAACCAAACCAAATGTTACTCTCTCTTGTGGGTTATCTGATTGGAGTCGGGATAAAACAATTACTGCAACAAAATTACTAACGGAAGCAGACGGAGCACTATATGAAGCCAAGAAAAAAGGGAAGAATCAAGTTGTTGTGCAAAAGTAAATCATCATAAATCAAAAAATGCATTCGTGCTCGAATGCATTTTTTGATAGTGAATAAGAGGTTTTCATCCCTTTTTATTTCAAACTATGATAAAATGAAAGCGTTTACAACAGTAGGAGGGATTCGATGGCAAAGGGGAATCGATCGTTCGAAACAAATGTTATCCATCATGGATATTCGTCGAATGAACATAGTGATAGCTTGGCACCACCACTTTATCAAACTTCAACGTTTACGTTTGGCAGTGCTGAGCAAGGAGAAAGAAGATTCGCAGGTGAAGAAGAAGGCTTTATTTATTCGCGATTAGCGAATCCTACAGTTAGGATGCTTGAGGAGCGTATGGCCTTATTAGAAAAAGGGGAAAAGGCATTGGCATTTAGTTCTGGTATGGCTGCCGTTTCAGCAGTGCTTATTGGGCTAACCAAAGCATCAGACCATATTGTTTGTTCACAAGGCGTTTATGGTTGTACCTTTGGATTGTTACAAATGATGAAAAATAAATATGATATTACACATGACTTCTCATCTATGAGCAGTCGGGAAGATATTGAGAGTGTAATTCGCTCTAACACGGCCTGTATCTATGTGGAAACTCCCATTAACCCGACCATGAAGCTCATTGATTTATCTTTAATTGTTGAGATAGCGAGGGAACGCGGAATTCCAGTTATCGTAGATAATACATTTTGTTCACCTTATCTACAGAACCCAATAGAACTAGGATGTGATCTCGTTGTACATAGTGCAACGAAATATATTGGTGGTCACGGAGATGTGATTGCGGGAATTGTGGTTGGAGCGGAAGACATCCTGTCTAAGATACAAGGAACAACACAAAAGGATATAGGGGGGATTATTTCCCCGTTCGATGCCTGGCTTCTGCTGAGAGGTTTAAAAACATTGCCGATTCGAATGGATCGTCATTGTGAAAATGCAGAAAAAATCGCTTCGTTCTTGACTTCACATCCTCTTGTGGAGAAAGTATATTATCCAGGAGATACGGATTCACCCGATTATTCTATACTGAAGAAACAAATGAGAGGAGCAGGTGGGTTAATTTCTTTTGAATTAAAAGGAGATAAATGCACAGCTCAACAGTTTATGAATTCTTTAAGTTTAATCAAAATTGCAGTTAGTTTAGGAGATGCAGAAACGTTGATCCAGCATCCTGCTTCGATGACACATGCAGTAGTGCCAATTGAAGAAAGAGAAAAAATGGGGATTAGTGAACGGTTATTACGTTTGTCTGTGGGCTTGGAAGGCTGGGAAGATATAGTAGAAGATCTCCGCTTGGGTTTCAGTAAGTTGTAATGAAGTAAAGGTGATTATTAACATAGTTTCTGTGTTTAGTTCTAGGCGTAATTTCCTAAGCAAAATAAAATGGATCACTATATGGCAAGGAATATAGTGATCCGTTTAGAGTAATTATCTACTCTGTGAAAAAAAGTATTTAACCTTCGAAATAGCTTTGTTTAGGGGCATTTTTTCGTCTATTTTTGATGGAAATCAACAGAGAAATGAACGGTTTAATCAAAAAGTAGATGAAATAGTCACAATGTATCCGAATAGGGCCTATATAAATGATTCTAGTGCAGCCACAAACTGTTTTAACATATTTTCGTCAATTTCATCAAAACGATCGTTGCTAGGAGAATCAATATCTAACACTCCAAGTAGTTTTCCCTCTTTCATGATAGGCAGAACGATTTCAGAACGCGATGCGGCATCACAGGCAATATGACCTGGGAACATGTGCACATCCCCTACCCGATATACCGTTTGTTCTTGAGCGGCTGACCCGCAAACCCCTTTTCCAAGTGGAATACGAATGCATGCTGGAAGTCCTTGAAATGGACCAAGAACTAGTTCATTCTCTTCCATTAAATAAAATCCGACCCAGTTAATATCGTTTAGGAATTGATTTAAGATGGCAGTAGCATTGCTTAAGTTGGCAATAACATTTTTTTCACCAGCTAATAGTGCTTGTAACTGCTTGATGACAAGAGTGTAATTTTCTTCTTTTGTACCTGAATAATTTTCTGCTTGAAACATAACATTCCCTCACTCTTCAAATAATTTTTTTCATGTTCTATTGGTAACCACATTTACTTTTTTTGTCGAGAAATTAATAAAGGATTTTTGGACAAAAAGAAGAAGTTAGTTTTAAACCCAGATGCTTCAACTAAACATCTATATAGAAGCGGGTCCTGACCAATGGCAGTATCACTCTATCGGAGCTGTAAAGCTTTTCGAAATTCGAAATACCTTTTGGACTAGTTTAGTATATTGCCCGGTACAATTCAATTAATAGCCATGAAAAGGGGAAAAGGAATGAAAATGATCGCATCGAGCACTAAAGAAAAAATTATGATCTCTGCTATCTACCTCTTTAACACAAAAGGCTATCATGGAACGGCAATCAGGGATATTAGCAAACGAGCGAAGGTCAATGCTTCGAATATTTCCTATCACTTTAACGGAAAACAAGGGCTATTAGAAGAGTGTTTTACTCGATTTTTCGAACCTTATTTAGCGATTCTTGAAAAGGAAGTATACCAATTAGATATAGAAAGAGCAGATGTGTTATTGTTATCTGCGATAAAAAAAGTACTTCATTTTCAAAGTCAACAATACCAACTAGCTCGCCTTGTGTGGCGAGAAGTGTCTGTTGATTCCCAAGTAGTAAGGGAAATTTTTTCTAGTTACCTCATGAAAGAACGATATTACTTAAAAGCTTTTTTTGAGAAAGGTATGCAGCAAGGAATTTTTTCTCCTTTTCCAGTCTCTTATGCCGTCATTCACCTTAAATCTTTACTTTCAATGCCATATATTAACCAACAATATATGGAAGAAGTTTGGAATTTATACACTCGTGAAAGATTGTTCACTGAACGATATTTCGTCACCATTCAGCAGTGGCTAACAAATGTCTTCATTCAACCAAATTTATTAAGTAAAGATAGAGGCGACATGATTGTTAATCGATAATCACAAGTAAGAAGGCTTAGCGTATTTTGAAAAGCTTGGTGTGCATTCGATCAAAGAATGCACACCAGGCTTTTTAGTATGCGAAATCGTCTGGAGAATAAGCATGTCTCTAGTTACCCTAAACGACTCAAATTAGGAATCAAACATTTGAGAAAATGAATGGAAGCGAAAAAATATTTATTTCAATTTTTAAGAATCTTCAATTTCAATTGTGAAAATGTCGGGTTATAATAAGGAAATGCACGCATGTTGATCGATTTTTAGAAAATTACTAAAAAAAAGCGAAAAGACTTCAAAAAAATAGAATTTATTCGTCAAAAAATGTCGTTCTCATGGTATCATAAAAGCAATAAAATTACAGCTACGGATCGTTTGAAGATAAATTAGCTTGTGGGAACAGGAGGCTTATGATGGAACTGCTTATTGGCGGCATCGTTTTAGTTATAATCATCTTTAGTATAAGCACATTTTTTCGAAGAAAACACTATCGAGAAATAGACGCCCTTGAAGGTTGGAAGGTTGACATCATGAATCGACCTGTTTTAGAGGAAATGTCTAAAGTCAAACAATTAAATATGACGGGTCAAACAGAAGACTTGTTTGAAAAATGGCGTGGTCAGTGGGAAGAAATAGTAGCCGTTTCGTTGCCAGAAGTCGAAGAATTATTATTAGATGCTGAAGAATATGCCGATAAGTTTCGTTTTAATAAGGCTAAATTTACAACAACGAAAGTTAGTGTGTTATTGGAGAAGGTCGAAAAGCAAATTGATGTAATTCTAGAGGAATTAAGTGAACTGATTGGTAGTGAAGAAAAGAACCGCGAAGAAATTGAAGAATTGAGTGTTCAGTTTCATGATTGTCGTAAGCAACTGTTGGCACACCGTCATCAATTTGGTGAAGTTGCAGCCGCACTAGAGCAAGAATTACTAAGCATAAAACAAGCTTTTGATTCGTTTGATCAGTTAACAACGGAGGGAAATTATTTAGAAGCCCGGGAACTTGTATTGAATTTAAAGCTACAATATGAAAATTTAGCACTGAATATGGAACGGACACCTGATTTTTTAGCTCAATGCCAAAATATAATTCCTTCTCAATTAGAGGAAATACTAGACGGATATATAGAAATGAAGGAACAAGGATATGTATTGGATCATCTTGAAATCAATCATGAGGTGCAAAAATACATTAAAGAGTTAGAAGAAATGAAACAGTTGATTTTGAATTTAGATGTGGAGAAAGTGGAGGGTATCATCTCGTCAGTTAAAGAGAAGATTGATTCTTTGTATGACCTTTTAGAGCAAGAGGTACATAGTAAACATTTTATCATGCAAAATGAACCTAAAATCAAACTTTTACTTGATGAAGTTAGAGCAGAAAATGCCGCATTAAAAATTAATACTGATTTTGTTCAACAGGGATATCAGTTAGAAAACGATGAATTAGATGTTCCGCAGAAATTAGAAAAACAGCTCAAGTCAATTGTTAAGAGATTCTCAAAACTCGAAAACGAGTTATCGGAAAATGAAGCTGCATTTTCATTCATTGGAGAAGAGCTTCAAAAAATTGGCGAAGAGCTTGATGTTATTCATAAAAGTCAAACGGAATTTGCTCAACATCTACAAAATTTACGAAAAGATGAAATTGAAGCACGAGAGAAAATTCAAGACTTAAAGCAACAATTAAGCGATGCTCGACGTCTAGTATCAAAAAGCAATGTTCCTGGTTTGTCGGTAGAGCATAAGCAATTGTTGGATCAGGCCAAGAAATTTATGGGAAATGTAATTGAAAGCTTAAACGAAAAGCCGCTAAATATGAAAAGTGTAAACCAAAATTTAGAGCAAACTGCAGATGCAGTTCAACATTTTTACACAAAAACAAAAGAACTTGTGGAACAAGTGTTACTTGCAGAAAAGGTGATTCAGTATGGAAATCGATATCGTAGTCGCTACGAATTAGTAGAGGATGGACTTCGTGTTGCTGAAGAAGCTTTTAGAAGGTACGAGTACCAAGAAGCCTTAGAACAAGCAGCTGCAGCTGTTGAAAGGGTAGAACCGGGTGCATTAAAAAGGATTGAATCGTGGATTAACGAGGAATCATCGTGAAAAAAGTAATTTTTTGGACTATAGGTATTGCCTGTTTAATCATCTGGATTTCAGTAGTTGGCTTGGTGTTGTTTCCCTCTCAAAGAACGCTAGAAGCAGTGCCTACCATTAGTAAAGAAACGCGGGTACCCAAGGTAAAGGAAATAAAAAAAGAAGAAATGACTGAGCCTTCTCTATCCGGTAAAGTTGAAGAGCTGCATTTTGAAGAAGTAACACATTTATTGGAAAATGGGAAGATTAGCATTGATGAACTCCTATTTTATGTAAACGACCAGTAAAAGAAACCAATTTGATTGGTTTCTTTTTTTGATCTTTTCGTATGAATTGTTGTTTTTGAAAGAAAAAGGTTATTATTCATAAAAACGTTCGAAATGACACGAAAAGATGTTTCGAAACAATGCAATTTCACCATCAATAAACTGGTTCGAAAATCAACAAACTTTGCGAACTGGTCCTTGTCCAAAGAAATAGGTCGATCTATCTCGCATTAATTACTATTTTATTTGTGAAACCTCAGGTTAGAAGTAGATAATATTTCCAACACAAGCCAAAAAGTAGTGCAGCAGTTAATGAAAAATCGGTAAGTCTACATACAAGAATGTCAGATCAACAATAAGCGGACCTAGATAGAAAACAGTCTATTCTTGTGGTAGGATAAGGGGATGAAAAATAAACAAATGGTCTTTATGATAAATGGTGGTGTTCAATATGATTTATTTTGATAATAGCGCAACAACTAAACCATATGCGGAAGTTTTGGATACGTTTCTGAAAGTGAGTTTGGATTATTTTGGGAATCCTTCTTCTCTACATGGTATTGGAGGTGAAATTGAAAGACTTGTTGAACAAGCAAGAAAGCAAACCGCATCCTTTCTTGGTGTTCAAACCAATGAGGTCTATTTTACGTCAGGTGGAACAGAGTCGAATAATTTGGCTATTAAAGGTGTAGCTCTGCGTTACGGAAATCGCGGGAAGCATATAATTACTTCTTCTATAGAGCATCCCTCTGTAAAGGAAGCGTGCCAACAATTAGTTGAAATTGGATTTGAGGTTACCTATTTACCAGTAGATTCAATGGGAAGGGTCAATCCTAAGGATGTTGAGAGGTCGTTAAGGGATGATACCATCCTTGTATCAATCATGCATGTCAATAATGAAATTGGCAGCATACAACCGCTAAAGGAAATTGGTGAAATGATTTCCTCGCGATCAAGAACACTATTTCACGTTGATCATGTGCAAGGTTTTGGGAAAGTTCCATTGTGCATGAAAAATAATCATGTCGATCTTTGCACTTTATCAGCTCATAAATTCCATGGACTGAAAGGAAATGGAATTTTATTTGTCAAACATGGCGTTGAGCTTTCTCCATTATTATCGGGTGGAGAACAAGAACAAAAATTTCGCAGTGGTACTGAGAATACTGGTGGTATTGTAAGCACTGCCAAAGCCATGCGTTTATATTGGGAGGAATCAACTAACTCTCTCAAATCGTTACACCAACTAAGTTCACTATTAAAAGAAAAATTAAAAGAAATTCAAGGCGTAGAAATCCATACTCCAGATGAATACGCGGCACCTCATATCATTAACTTTTCTTTAATTGGTCTAAAAGGGGAAGTGCTGGTACATGCCTTTGAAGAAGTAGGGATATTTATTTCGACAACTAGTGCTTGTTCATCGAAACAAAAAATCCCGAGTTCCACGTTGTTAGCGATGGGAAAAAGCAAAGAAAAAGCAGATAGTGCGGTTCGTATCAGCTTGTCTTTTCAAAATACTGAAGAAGATATCACCGGATTTATATATCGCCTGAACCAAATTATTTCAAAATACTCGAACGTTATAAGGAGATCATAAGCAAATGAATTATGAACGAATTCTCATCCGCTACGGCGAATTATCTACAAAGGGTAAAAATCGTAACTTGTTCGTCAGTAAACTGAAAAACAACATTGTTCAACTGTTAAAAGACATGCCGAAAATACATGTTCAATCAACTCGAGACCGTATGCATTTGTTATTAAACGGTGAAAACGGTGGAGAGGTGATGAACCGATTACGGACTGTTTTCGGAATACAATCCTTTTCACCAGTTGTGAAGACCACTCAAAACTTAGAAGAAATTCAACTTGCGGCTTTATATCTAGTGAAAAAATCCTTCATAAAAGGGATGACTTTCAAAGTATCGGTTAAGCGAGCTGATAAATCGTATTTGCATGACACTAATGAAATGAATCAATTAGTTGGATCCTACATTTTACCGAAAATTGAAGGACTTAAAGTAGATGTGAAACAACCAGATCTTAAACTTCAAATTGAAATTCGAAAAGAAGGGGTCTACTTGTCGAGTGAAATTTTTGAAGGAGCAGGTGGAATGCCCGTGGGCACTAGCGGAAAAGCTATGCTTATGTTATCAGGCGGTCTTGATAGTCCAGTTGCGGGATATTTGACAATGAAAAGAGGAGTGGAACTTGAGGCAGTCCATTTCCATAGCCCTCCATTTACATCTGAGCGTGCAAAAGAAAAAGTAGTCGAGTTAGCCCGTCAATTAACTGCTTTTAGTGGTAGTGTAAAACTGCATATTGTTCCTTTTACGAAGGTACAACAAGCAATCCAAGCTCAAGTGCCTGAAAACTATACGATGACTTCCACTCGAAGAATGATGCTGAAAATAACAGATGAGATTCGTAAAAATAGGAATGGTTTAGCAATCATTACCGGAGAAAGTCTTGGTCAAGTGGCTAGTCAAACGTTGGAAAGCATGGTAGCCATCAATGCAGTTACGAGTACACCGATTCTCCGCCCGCTCGTAGCCCATGATAAAACCGAGATTATCTCGATGGCCCGGGAAATAGGGACGTATGAAACCTCTATATTACCTTATGAGGATTGTTGTACGATTTTTACGCCCCCTTCACCAAAAACGAGACCAAAAAAAGAGAAGGTAGAATACTACGAAAGCTTTGCTGATTTTGATTCTTTACTTTCAGAAGCTGTCGCAGAAACTGAAATTTTGACAATAAACTTGGAAAATCAGCTAGCATCCGACGAAGCTTTCGATGAATTGCTTTAAGTAAATGATTCACAGTAATTTGTGAATTCTATGAATTTAGGAAAAATTACCAACAGGTAAATCGAATGAAGTCATGTGTTTTCGCACAATCTATACTCACAAGGAGGTGAAAACACATGGCAAACAATAGTTCAAATCAACTAGTAGCTCCAGGAGCTCAACAAGCAATTGATCAAATGAAATATGAAATCGCTTCTGAGTTTGGTGTTCAATTAGGTCCAGATGCAACTGCTCGCGCTAATGGTTCAGTGGGTGGAGAAATTACAAAGCGTCTCGTTCAAATGGCTGAACAACAAATCGGTGGTGGCTACCAAAAATAAATAATTAAATATGAATGGCTACAAGAAGTGGGCAAAAGCCCGCTTCTTTTTTATGTTACTGATAGTAGCTAGGGGATAAATAACACCCCACTCTGAAGGTTAGAACTCACATTCCGCATGAAAAAATATCCAAATATTATTTTTATGAAGGATACCTCCACTTTTTCTAGAACCTTACAGTAATGATGAAAGTGGAGGGTCAAATTATGGTGAATCAAGTACTTACGTTAGACGTGGGACCATCACAACTATTGTCGAAATTAATGGATGAAATTCAGTTTGAAGAAAAGATTAATGAGTCGGTCGTTTGGGATCAACAGCGCTGCGGCCTGTCCCCCCGGTACCCGACTCAAGGCGTTGGTTCTAAACATCCTTGTCCAAAATTCTCCTCTCTATAAGGTCCAGGAATTTTACCAAAAACAAGATGTTGAACTTCTCTTTGGACCGGATGTAAAACCGGAACAGTTCAATGATGATTCGTTAGGAAGAGCCCTTGATTATTTATACGAAGCCGATCCGTGGAAAGTCTACACCCCGTTAGCCTTATCGACCTTAAATCAACTGAATGTAGCACTCGATACTTTACATTGCGACACGACTTCCTTTTCCGTGTATGGCGATTATCTTCCCGATTCTTCTTCTTCTGGTCTATCTGAAAAAGAACCCCTTTCCGTCACGTATGGATACAGTAAACAAAAACGTCCGGATTTGAAGCAAATCGTCCTGGGCATGGGCGTCACTCCTCAAGGGATCCCCATCGTAGCCAAGGTGGAGAATGGAAACACCTCGGATGTGAAATGGAACATGGAATTTGTTCAGAAATTGCGTGAAACCCTGTCAGAAGAGGACTGGTCGAACCTCCTATACCAAGCCGATTCTGCCCTCATTTCAAAAGGAAATC